>JBAXQP010000335.1 GCA_037131655.1 bacterium
GTACTTTACTTGGCGCTTGAAGAGCATAAGGGTTTATTAAGAAAAAAACTCACTGCTATGGGCGCAACGAAAAACGATCCGATTTACCTTCACGTCGGCAGCGCACCGGAGGCGGCCTTACCAACACTCAAAATTGAACTTGAGAAGTTAAAGCCGGTACTACTCGTTATTGATCCGCTTATCAAACTTGCCCGGATTAAGGACATCAACGCCTATGCTGAGGTGTACGCAGCGCTTACCCCCTTCATGGATTTAGCTCGAGCCTCTAATTGTCATGTGATGCTCGTACATCACGCCAAAAAGGGATTAGAAAGAACCGGCACCGAAAACCCGCTTGGAAGCCAAGGTCTTAGCGGCGTGGTAGACGCGCAAATCGATATCTACAAGCGCGGTGATACCCGTTGTTTTTGTGTGCCGGATGCAACCAGGCACGGCTTACCCGTTAAAGAGACGGTACTTGAAATGGATCCTGATACCTACGTTATCACCTCCGGCGGTTACTTAGCGGACAAAGAGCTTCAAGACGCCGAGAAGAGGATCCTAGAAGTCGTAGCGTTATCAAGTGAACCCATGGTCGATGATGACATCTGTAAGCAAATTGAGATGAGAAAATCAACGATCGGGCAAGCCATAAAAAATCTGCGTGAAAGTCATCAAATCGGCTTCAGTGGTAAAGGTGTTAAAGGCAATCCTTACCGCTATACAGTTTTGGGAGACGAATGCTTTGACTATAACCCTTTTGAACCTGAAAAATGCGTCTCCGGGATTATTTTACAGCCCAGGGAGACGCGGGAGACGAAATTAAAAGACGGATATACCGACTTGGCACCGACATCCATAGCCAAGGATGAATCGGGCGACGCTACTGCGATGCGCGAAATAAGTCGCATTAAAGAGCCGTCGCCCGATTTTGATTTATTACCGGAGGTGATGAGCTAGATGTCATACGTGCAAGAGGATCCAATAGCATTCGTTCGCTTAATACCGCCGATGTATCGGTTAGGTTGTTTCGACTGGGAAGTCATTAGCTGCCCCTTCTGTGGCCAGTCACATCGTCATGGAGCCGGTGATGATCTTGAGCGAGTGATGACAAAGCTCGGGTATCGGCTATCTCACTGTGTTGGGGGTAATCGCAATTACAAGCTAGTGCCGGCGCCGCCTCAATCGGAAGTGGCACCAAGCAAGCCTCTAACTACTCACATGAAATACTACAAGCGCGCACATCGTGGCGATATGACCTTATGGCCGTTGATGGAACGATGTCTAATCGAACAGGGACTAAAGTATCAACGAAGTATATTGCGCGGTTGGAAAGATAGGCTTGATCAGTACAGGGGGAAGTAAATGAAAAGCTTTGGTCGTAGGATTTATAGAAAAACCCTAACCAGGCCGAACCGGCCTCCCTGAATTAGCTTCAGGAAGGGGATTTCAGGCAGGGTAAACCTGACAACTTAGACTTAGTAAGTAACGAAAACATAAGGAGGTACGAAAATGCCAGACGAAGTTATTTTGCAACGACTAGGAACGCAATATCGGCAAGTCGTTAAAGACTCACAAGATGATCTACACGACGGTTACACCTATCGACCCGGCCAGTTCTTTGAACCGCCGAACAGGTGGGTAGAGGTAGCGCGTTTTAGACGCAACATTAAGGTTGTCGAAGTGATTGTCGGGACAGGCGGATATTATCGACTCAACACATCGGCTGAATGGGAGAGACTCCCAATCGACGAAAACTTACCAGACGTAACTGACGGAATCGAGGAGGAATAGAAATGGCTGACATTACTAGCATAAAACAAAACATTCGCCAAGACAAGGAAACCCTTGTAGGCATCCCGGGCGCCATTATGAGGGCGCTGGTGGAATACCGAAACGGGATCAATGCGATCGGCAGTAACGCCGACCTAAGCGCTACGGGCCGAGCAGGCGCAATCCCCAAATATGTTGACCTGCTGAACTCGAAATTGGACACTCTTGAAACCAAAGCAATCAAAGCGCGTGACGATCTAACTCGAACGCTGGCCTCGGTGGATGTTCCACCGCTCATGCCAACTGATAAAATGACTTTGGCCGAAGTTCAGACGCAGCGCACATGGGAGCGTCTCTCTCCCCTGCTGAATGGCGGCGATCTGCTTGCGATTGCTGTTCAGGCTGTAAAGGCAGTCGAGCGCAAAGATACCCTCGCATTCAAAGCCTTTTACGAAGAGCTACCGGCATTGATGGAGCTTAATGGACTAGGTAACGATACAATCAATACCGCGCTTGATGAAGTGACCAAAACGGAGTTCCCTATCCTACCGGAAGAGCGACAATTCGCAAGGCAGGAATGGGGCGAACTAATCAGAGGCTACGGCAACATCGAAGCGGACTTCTACAGCGCACGCAAAGAAATCGAAAATGAGCAAAAAGGCGCATTCGTCGTGGAATACGATGGACGCGTCGCAATCAAGTTCGATGGTGCGAATGTACTCTACCAAGGGGATGCACGGTCTAATTTAACCCAAAGACCAAGGGAGTATAAGGACTATCGCAAAGTTGACCCTGATTTTTGGGGGAAAACCGCTGCGCAACAATACGCGGCGCAGTACGGATAGTCCGACGCTGAGTGACCCTGTTGAGGGGGTAGGCAAACCCTATTCCCTCAGCTCTTAAATAACTTCAGGGAGGGGAATGATGAAAGCAATTAAGAGAGACTTAACAACCAAACAGCAACTATGGCTTGATAACTTCTTTGGGGAAGCGGCTTTCAATGCC
>JBAXQP010000336.1 GCA_037131655.1 bacterium
CGATGAAATTGGTCATCGGCCGAATACTGGTGAAAAATGTCGAGAAGCTAGCCGATCTCGATACCGTTAAAACCGTTGAGCCTCCTTCGTACAAGTAGGAGAGATCTCTTAGTGGCCAAAAAGGGCGACCCAATCGGGGGCGCCCTTTTTAACGGAAATCGCTGCCGCGGATTCCATCTTTTGTCAGGTTGATATCGGGAAATCCATCGATGGCTGGAGTGATTTGGCGTCGGCGGAGGTAGGAAATGTGTTGGTCGGCAAAGAGATAATTCGCCGCCCCTTCCCAAGTATAAAGACCGCAGAATCCTGTGATTTTCATATGATTAGAGAACCATTCGGTCACTAATCCCTTATTGGCAGGCTGCTCAAGCCCTGCATTACGCTGCGGAATGGGAACTAGTGACTGTAATCCTCCAAAAGTAACTGACAGAGTGGAGCAGGTACTTCCTGCATTAGCACTTGCAAGGCTGTTTATTTGATCTTTTGAGAAGTAAAAAGATGCCGAATAGGCGTAGGAAGTTTTTGTGTATGATTTTAGGGATATAAAGTCAGATGGACATAATAAGACATCATTGTGCATGGCTTCAACAGAATTAGCGTAACCTTTCGGAGTGTATGTAAATTTCCCGCCAGGAAGATAATTCTGAATTAGAATCATCCAGTTGCGTCCGGCAAACAAGAAAGGATCGTTTACTCTTGCTGGATAAACACTTTCATAATCGTCTAGATATAAATCAAATGCGATACCAATTTGATGAAGGTTATTGGCGCAAGTTGCCTTACGTCCGCTTTCACGAGCACTCGCAAAAACAGGGAAGAGAATTGCACTTAAAATTACAATGATCGCAATTACGACTAACAACTCGATTAGCGTAAATGCTCGCTTGTTCATTGTTTGTTTAATATCTTACAGCACATGCTTGCTGCAAGTGCTATTTTAATTAGATCACCGGGGATAAACGGCAGCAATCCCATGGCCAAGGTGTTGTTCCAACCAACATAAATCGCCAGCCACGGAAGGCCGATTGCGTAGATAACAACATTAGCCGCGAGAAGTGCAAGGAAAACTTTATATAAGCTAAGTCGGCGCATTCGCTCGAGCAAATAACCGGCGATGAAAGCGGCAGGAATGAAGCTGATCAAGAAACCGCCCGTAGGGCCGACAATTCTTTGCACATCGCGTCCGCCGGCGAAGACCGGCATCCCAGCCATGCCTTCGAATAGGTACATCCCAACTACCAACGCTCCATATCGTCCGCCCCAGAGCGCTCCGGTAAGCAAAACTCCAAATGTTTGACCCGTAATTGGGATGGGGGTGTACCAGAGGGGAATCCGTATCTGCGCGCAGGCGATCAGGAGGATATTCGCCCCGACTAATATCGTGATTTGCTCAGTAAGATTTCTTTTCTGCAACCATGTGCCCGCAACGCTCATGCTCAATCTCCTATCACTAGACCAATGCGTCTATTCTAACTGCCAACCCAGTGCCCTGTCAAGATGTAGAAGTTGACAAGCGAATAGGGTATCACCTACAATTAACTAACTCAAGGAGGGATTTCATGAATAAAATTAGCGTCTTGTTGTTGCTATTCATTATAAGCATTTGTGTTTGGGCTGCGACCGAGGATGGCGTCTCAAACAACGACCAAGTTGTGGCGGTTATTAATGGCAAAGTCATCACTATAAATGATTTTGTACTGCAAATGGAAGCATTGCCGACTTACTACGAGCCTGAGGCAGATACTAATCAGATAACCCCCTCCGGTCAAGCTGGCGCACGCGCGCTTAGAGAGATAATTACCCAACAAGCAATGCTCCAAGCAGCGAAGAATGCCGGCGTTTTTCCGACAGAAAAAGAAGTAAACGATCAAGTAGAAAGACGTAAAAGGCTTGATCCAAATCTTCTTGTCCTTTATACACAGAATGGGCGAACAGAGGCTGATTTACGCAATGATGAGTTGATTAACCTTGCTAAGTTAAACTTAATGGGTAAGGGATTAACGGTTACTGATGAAGATGTCAAAGTTGCTTATTCTCGTATAAAGAATATTCCTGGGCCGATCTATACTCCTTCGACCTATGGACTGCGTATTGTCATCACTTCTGATAAGAAGCAGAAACTGCTAGCAGATAATGATCTTAAGCGAGGAGTGGATTTCAAAACGATCTGCCATGAGTATAACGATAGTCCAGCACTTGCCAACCGCTCAGAATCAGATGGTGGGGCAGGCATGATTCCGGATAGAGACTACGACTGGATTAAGAGTAATATGGGCAAGGAATTTGCTGATAAGGTTAAGTTGAAAGCTCTTAAGCAAATTACCTCATGGGTTAAGGTTCCTGTTACTGGTCAAGGTGGAGCTAAAACAAGCGCGTGGATTATGGCTAGAGTCGAAAAGATTAATCCGTCTCAGACCAAGCCATTATCAGAGGACATGAAAATTTACATTAAGCAGAACATAATTCAAGCGAAGTCGGACAAGGGTGCTTTTGCTAGGCTCTTAGAAGAAACTCGCAATAAGTTCGTAGTCGAGATCAATCGCGAGCCTTGGAAGTCTTTATATAAACGCGACCAAGAGATGTTGGACGCTAACAAGTAGCCAAACGTGCCGTCAGGCATGTCATTCAAAGCTTGTCGAGGAATTTTCAGGGAAGACACTCACCCCCTACTTCGTAGGCCCCTCTCCGTGTCACGGAGAGGGGTAATCATCAAATGCTCAAACCTGAAGCCTAACGAGAGGAGAGGTTCCGGAA
>JBAXQP010000337.1 GCA_037131655.1 bacterium
GATTGGATGTCGGTTTTAAATTGGGAAAGCACTCTTCCGGAACTCCCGGTCGGAATTTCCCCTCGGGATTCCTTTGCATGAATGGCAAAGGTCATTTCAAATTCAAGGATGGCGCTCGAATGGATCGGCCCTTTAAGCGTGGAGGCTAACTCGGAGGCTTGTGATGAGATTTGCTCTGGCAAATAGAGGGCCAATACGCAGGAGGTGTCCCAGTAAACGGCTTTCACCAGCGATCCTCCCGTACTTCATCCAGCGCACTCGGCTTCTCGATTGTGGAGGGCTGACCTAAACTCAAGCGGAGGGCTGCCAAGTCGCATAACCAATCTGTGGTATCAGACAGCGGTGTCGATGCAGGGAGAAGTCGGGCCTTGGGCTGACCATGAACAGTGATCAAAATCTCCTCGCCTGAATTGGCAAGGCTAACAAACTCGCTCAATTTGGTCTTAGATTCACGCAGAGTAGCAATCATGTGACCATAATGGTTCTTTTTTTGATTTAGTCAAGGGGTTTTTAATTTAAAAAAAATTTGACCACCCAGCAGCAGTTGGCAATTTGTGAAGCGGGCGACGAAGTGATATGGGTCAGGGATTAATTATTGACATAATGTCCGTCTTTGTTGCTCTATTTCCTCCTGCTTTCGAATTAGTTGCAGCTGTTTAATGCTTCCGAATACAAGTATTTTGCTGAACCCACGGTCTCGGTGTAGGGTTCAATAAGACCACGATGTGAGATTCCATTAAATTTGACATATTTATTGGGATGTGAAAAATTCCTAATGAAACTGAAAACAATCAATCCCCTGCGATGAAAAAAATGCCTAAATCGTCTCATGACTTTGCCGGTTCGATCGTAACAGAGGATGGAATGACACGGCGTTCATTCTGTCGGTTGGCTGTGCTTCTGGGTTCTTCGGTATTTTGTGGCAGATCATCGATGGCCGCCTCATCCTCCAAGACGGTTCTTATCGTGGGGGCTGGAATATCCGGACTTGCGGCGGCGATTGATCTCAAGGCGGCAGGATACCGTGTCATTATTTTAGAAGGGCGCGAAAGAGTCGGCGGGCGTTTGCATACGGATACCAGCCTGAATGGCGTGCCCCTTGACTTGGGTGCCAGTTGGATTCATGGCATCCGCAATAACCCTATTTCCGAGCTTGTCAATAAGTATAGAATCAAAACGGCTGTAACAAATTATGAAGCCATGATCCGATATGCTGACAACGGGAGTCGGATTTCTGATTCCCGAGATGCACGGATTAACAGCAATTTTGATCAACTCGCGGCAGCTATTTCAAAGGCACAAAATGAAGAAGTCAAAGATCGTTCTCTTAGTAGCTTCATCAATAGTTACATCGCCAAGCGTTCTTTTACGCCTGAGCAGCTTCAAGACTTGAACTACTTGGTCAATACGGAGATCGAGCATGAATATGCTTGCGATGTCAGTGATCTGTCTCTTTTTGAATTTGATCAGGATAGCGCTTATGGAGGATCGGACGTTGTTCTCCCAGGGGGGTATAGTCAAATCGTCGAACAACTTAAAATAGGCTTGGATATTCGGACAAGTCACATTGTTCAAAGCATTACGCGCACCTCGTCTGGGGTTAGCATTGCGACTTCGAAAGGAACCTTTGATGGAAGTTTTGCCGTGATCACTCTGCCACTTGGTGTTCTGAAGCAGGGGAATGTGTTATTTAACCCGCCGCTTCCCTCAACCAAGTCGGCGTCGATTTCGCGACTCAATATGAGTGTTCTCAATAAGTGCTATCTAAGATTTTCTCGGGTTTTCTGGGATAGCCAACCGGATTTGCTCGGATATGTGAACTCCGCACGCGGTCAATGGTGCGAGTGGTTGAATATGTATCATTATACAAACCAGCCTGTTCTACTTGGATTTAATGCTGGAACTTATGGAGAACAACTGGAGGCTCAATCGGATTCGGCCATTGCTGCTTCTGCCATGATAGTGCTGAGAAAAATCTACGGCAAATCAATCCCTGATCCCATTGGTGTGCGTGTAACACGATGGAAAAGCGATGTTTTTTCACGCGGATCGTATTCCCATATCCCTCCTAATGCCACTGGGAGTGACTACGATTCTCTCGCAAGCAGTGTCGGTGGAAGGTTATTCTTTGCTGGAGAAGCCACGCATCGCAAATATCCGAGCACAGTTCATGGCGCGTGGCTCAGCGGTCGCAGGGCAGCCACGGAAATCCTATCTTTAGGGTAATCTCCTGGTGCTCGTGATGGTTTTATATAAATTATTGCATTTAATATTTTAGTAATGATTTCCGACATTAAATAACCCCAGCGCAGGAATCGCGCTCGGGTGTGATGTGGACATCGTGGTTTTCGATTCCCAATCCACCAGCATCATTTCGGCAAAAATCCATCACATGGCGACGGATTATACCAAAAGCAGCATGCTTTTGGATTTTAGCAGAGGGGCACAGGGCGTCTTGCCCGTGTGTGTTGGCGTGCTCCTTGGTTCCGCTGGGCAGGGTGGGAGCAAGTGGACCAGTGTCCACACAGCCGAGACGGCGATGCCCCCTTTATTTTGCGCTGCAAAGTCCAATTTCAAAGGGCCAATGGTATTATTCCGCGTTCGAGGGACGAGGGGTCTCGGGAAAAATACGGGACGTGACTGTCCGGGGCCGATTTGTGGTTCGTTCGGGTGCTTTAGCCCGAATCCGGCGGAATTAACCACAACCGACCAAAGGGAGATAGATTGCCGAAGGCAACTCCGAAGGAGTG
>JBAXQP010000338.1 GCA_037131655.1 bacterium
CCCCCGAATTCGCCCTCCTAGCCGTCGTCTTAGTCGAGGCAAAGCCTTAAGCTGTCAGCCATCAGCCAAGACGTATTCCCCCCTTATCAATGGACAATACAAGGGAATCTCATGGGCTTTCATACGGATGTAGGGTCAGGGCTTGCCCTGCCCTTCCGGAGGGCGTAGCAAGCTACGCCCCTACAAAAGTGAAGACCGAATTCTTGAGAAGGCCTCCTGCCTATATCGAAGGGTGGTCATGGTTTGATTCAACTCATACCGTTTCACAATGATATAGGTAAGTAATGACTTAGGCCCTGATCGTACTTCTTGCTTCGATTTCCTACTTCTCCGACTTGAACTTCTTTATCCACTTTCTCGTCAGGTCAACATAGAGGTACTTGTAGTCCAACGCGGGTTCTAGTTGGGTGTTTTCGTACCATTCGTTCCAGGTATGGAGGAATATCCAACGGGCGCCGCTGTTGGAGGCGTCTTGCCAAGTATCCGAATAGTGTTGACCATCTTTTCGCGGGACATCGAAGATGGTAGCCGGGGGCTTTTCCCATAGGTAGGTGTGATAACCGGCCGATGGGTTAGGCATGTAGAGAGCGTTTTTCTCGCTGGCAGCTTTGACGCCGGCTTTCCAGACATTCGCTCGGTTGAAATCTTTTAGACCGCCATAACCAATCTGGCAGACGTTGAATACGCCTTCGAAAATCGTCATAAGCTTTTGATAGTAAGAGCCGCAACTTTTGAACTGGCCTTCACCGCCGGGGCAGACCTCAAGGGACATCTCGGGGCCTACTTCGACGATAAAAATGGGGTCATAACCGTGCTTGCGGATCTTGTTGAGGACATAGTCCCAATCCACCGGCTTATGATGGTCGCGGAAAATCCATGTGCCGTACATAAACATCACAGGGCGACCTTCATATTTGAAATAAGACGGACGCGAGGCAAAATTCTTGAGCACATATACGGCATGTTTGACCACATCATCGGCCGTCCAGTCTTTGAATAGCTTTAGCTCCACGCCCACCGGGAAGAAGGCATTATCCATCACTGCGCACACCTTTACTCGCCGGTGATGCTTCTCGATGTAATCCATGTAGAGCTTCATGTTATTCCGATGAACTTTCGATGCCTTATCTAGAGGAGGCCAATACCACACCGCCCATGAATCGATACCCATCCGGTCGGCCATGTCCATGTGGTACTTAATCGTGCGCGGGTCTTTCTGGTCATAAGGCCCGACCATCGGCTGATAAAGCATCGGCATATCCCGCCGCCCGGTCTTCTTGTCGAGCACCACCCCCGGACGACACCCCGCCGCACTCCATCCTGCATACTCCTTAGTCGGCCCCTTCGCCGTCCCATAATTGAGCATAATGGAGCAAAACACAGTCTTTTTAACCTTACTCCAGTCAATTCTCTTCCCAGGAGCCGCCCCGAAAGCGCTCCCTGCTATAATCAAAGCCACTAAAAATCCAACTAATTTTCTCATACCCCAAATGATGACCCAAAGCGTAGGACAGGTCAAGGGTTATTGACGCTGCCCGACCGACCTGTTGCAATATAGCGATAGTTTATTGCTAACAATCACTACTTAGCCGAAAATCTTAATCGTACGAACCCAGTTCCTTCATTAGCTCGATTATTCTTTTGAAGTCTTTTAGGCTAACACTCGATGGGATCGAGTGGTCTGATGAGAGGATGTAACCGCCGTTTTGCTTTAGGATGGGGACTACACTGCGCATTTCAGCTTCGATTTGGTCAGGTTTATCCCACAGAACGGCGTTCAGGCCGCCTTGGAGTACCAGTTTATCGCCGTATTGGCGCTTGATCTCTACTGGATTGTTGCCGGCTTTGACTTCGAGGGGGTTGAGAGAGTCAATTCCGATTTCGATTAATTCGGGGATAAAGGGCCGGATATCGCCGCATGAATGGAGCATGGTTTTGATGCCTTTAGAATGCGCCCAATCACAGGCGCGTTTCTGTACCGGTTTTAAGACCGCGCGATAGGTTCTGAGGGAGAAAAACTGATTGAGTTTATAGCCCATATCATCCGGCCATGCGACGGCATCAAAAGTATAACCTTCCTGCCAGATCATTTCTAACAAAGCTATGCTGACATCGAGATAGTGGTTGAACATATCGGAAATCCACTCAGGATCCTCGATCATGCCCGTAAGAATCGTTTCGGTGCCCGCCATCCATGAATGGGTGACATCAAACCCAAACCAGAGCCCGCCATTGATCCACTGCCCCTCGTCGCGCCATCGCTTGTAGTTAGCTTTGATGAAGCTCCAATCGATGCGGTCAGGGGTCGGCTGCATTTGCGCTTTTGCTTCAGCCCAAGCTTCGGGAGTGTTGACTTTATAATCGAGAAATTCAGGAACGGATGCTTTATGCTTCCAACTTTTAAGGGTAACGCCCCAACCAGAAGTGTAGATGATATATTCATCGGTCTCTTCAAGCACTTTGCCTTCATAGCGAGGGCTGTTGTCGCCGCCAACGCCGGCAAACTTGTCGAGGTCGAAATAGCTTGCGAAATCGGCATCTTTCGGCATCCCCTCCTGCTTCCACCGTTCCATAGTAGCTTCCCATGGGTAATCAGTAATCGGCACCCGGTCAGCATCACGATGCTCAAACATCCGCGTCATCCGTTCGTGTGTGGTCATTTCCTTCATAGCCAACAGCCCCCCTAAAAATAAAGCTTACCAAATCATACCTTGACTAGCCGATACCTACGCGAATACAATCGGGA
>JBAXQP010000339.1 GCA_037131655.1 bacterium
CAGCAACAGCATCCTTATCGCCAATCGCAAAACCCGCGCGCCAACCGGTCATGTTGAACATTTTCGAAAGTGAATGGAACTCAAGCGTTACCTCACGAGCGCCGGGGATTTCCAACAAACTCGGATGCTTGAAGCCATCATAAGTCACCGTAAAATAGGCGCAGTCATTGATAAGCAACACGTTATACTTGTGAGCGAAATCAACTGCCTTCTGATAGAACTCACGGGTAGCCACTGCGCCGGTTGGATTGTTGGGATAATTCAGGAACATAAGCTTCGCCCGATTGGCCACGTCTGCAGGGATAGCATCTATGTCAGGAAGGAAACCATTCTCTGCAACCAGCGGCATCTCGTAAACATCAGCGCCTGCCATTTGCGAGTTCACCTTATAGACGGTGTACGCAGGGTTCGGCACGATAGATAAATCGCCGGGGTCAAGATATGCCCATGCAACATGCGCCAAGCCTTCTTTTGAGCCTATAAGCAGAAGTATCTCCGACTCTGGGTCGAGGACTTGTCCCGTTTCTTTCTTATACCAACGCGCTGCCGCCTGTAAGAATTCGGGCTGGCCTAAAGGCGATTCATCATAGCGATGGGTATCGGGATTATGAGCCGACTTGGCTAATGCCTCGATAATGGGCATTGGCGTCGGCTGATCGGGATCGCCGATACCCAGGTCAATAATATCTTTTCCCTCTGATAAAGCCTTCTGCTTAATCCGAGCAATCTCTCCAAAGAGATAGGGAGGTATTTTCTCTAATCGTTTACTTCTCTCAACCATCGTGTCAAACCGTCCTTTCTATTTCGTATTGCGTAGTTCGTATTCCGGAATCCGGATAGGCAATACGCAATACGTACTACTAACTTAACTCTCCAGTAAAAACTTCTTCAGCGGGGCCAGTCATTAGGATTTGATTGTTGCCCTGCCACTCGATCTCTAAATCACCACCGAGAAGGTGGATTAGAACGTCTCGTTTTGATTTCTTATTAAGATAACAGGCTACTGCCGTTGCGCAAGCTCCGGTGCCGCAAGCAAAAGTAATGCCGGCGCCGCGTTCCCATGTGCGCATTTTTAGCTCCGTTGGGCTAATAACTTGAACAAAATGAACGTTAGTACGTGCAGGGAATAGTTTATTGGTCTCGATGAGCGGGCCGTATTTCGGAACATCAATTTTTTCGACATCATCAACAATCACTACTGCATGGGGATTTCCCATCGATACACAAGTGATACTGAAAGTTGTGCCATTTACTTTTAATGGTTCGTTAATGCAATTGCCGTCAGGTTGGCCGCCGAGCATAGGGATATCCTGACGTTGATAACGTGGTTCACCCATATTCACTCTGACTGCACCCACTTTACCGCCCTTCGGGAAGAGCTTTAATGACAGGATGCCCGCGCCTGTTTCAACTGTCAAATCCGTCTGCTGCGTCAGCTTGTGGTCATAGAGATATTTCGCAAAGCATCGGATGCCATTGCCGCACATTTCTGCTTCGCTTCCGTCCGGATTGTACATCCGCATCCGGTAGTGCGCCACTCGCGAGGGCATAATGAGAATGATCCCATCGCCACCAACCCCAAAACGGCGATCATTCAATTTGATAGCCATATCCTGGAAATTGGCCTCATCTAATTGCTCATTCAACGCATTGATCACCACAAAATCATTACCGATGCCATGCATTTTAGTAAATTTCATCACTCGCCCTCAAACCTTTATACCTCAGCTGGGAAATTTGAATCAGGAGATAACAATAAATTTACTATACCTCAGGGGCATAGCTAGAAGGGTATACAAATGAAGACAAAGAAGGCTATTCAGAACCACAGTGGGCATGGTTTGCGTTACCCAATATCGGGTTATAATTATTCTTCCACGGTCCTTGCCAAGTGAAATAGCCTCCTGCGAAAAGAAACTCTTGGGTGCCGGGCCATAGGGCAGTGGACCATCTTGACATCCAATCTTTGTTTGGATCCTTAATGAAGGACTGCATGCTCACAACATGACCGTCTAAAAATGACAGGGTTCCTCGCCCATTATGGCGAGCTGTCATGTAATCACGACAAATAAACCACCAGTCATTTTCGGATGCCCCATAACCCTTTGCCTCTGCGGGAAGCGCTTCCTCTACAAAGACGACCGATTTGGCTACATCTATAAACCAAGCAAGACGCGCGGGTGTTCCCTCTGGGTACTGAGGTTGCTCCCAACCACGACTTTGAATAACCTCATTATAAATGGGAAGCGCCATTTGGGTGAAGCCGTTCAGCATATAACTGTATTTATAAGTGCCTGGTTTGCGTCTATCAGAAGGGCAGTACCAAACCATCCAGTTTTTCACATATACGAAATTACCACCACTAGGATTCGTATTCAAACCGCCCCACGAAGCGTTAATAATAAACCGAAAGGATGGTACGCGCTCATCCCAATCACTCGAATACATTATAAAAGCTTTGGCAAGTTGTCCGGAGTTGTTAAGGCAAGAAGTAGTCCTTGCTTGTTCTCGCGCAGCAGCAAAGACAGGGAACAGAATAGCTGCTAATATAACAATAATAGCAACTACAACTAGTAGCTCAATGAGAGTGAAGCCTTCAAGAAACTTTTTATTTGACACTTAACACCTCTAACACATGGGTGCATGATTGAGTAAGTTAAAACTTTACAATCTCAATGTCATTATACATCAAATATAAAGT
>JBAXQP010000340.1 GCA_037131655.1 bacterium
CCTATTACTCATTCCAATGGACTAAAACGTCTTTCAAGAAAGCCCTTGATGATGCTGCCCAAGCGTTCAGCGTCAAGGTCTTTCTGGGCGACTTTACCGATAAAAAGCTCGACCTTGATCTTCGCGTTGATAATTTTGACGATGCGCTTCGCAGCCTCACTTCTGCAGCCAATGTCTCATGGATTCGGGTGCACGCTCCCAGCGGATCTGACTTGTCTAACGAGCAGATAGAGCTTCTAGCGCAATCGGCAATAAGTTTTCAGGGATTACACTTGTTCATTGAGGATTCATCGTCACAAACGATATGTTGGATTTCAGAAAAGAATAAATCGGGTGGTGAGGGTAAAGGCGAAGATATCTATTTTATCGGCCAACCTCATAAACCGCAAACTACGGCTTCAACACAGGTTGTAACCTCTACGGTAAATTTCAGCCCTGACTCATCCGGAATATCAACATCAGATATGCGTATGATTTTCGATGCTGTTATGTCGATGAGTTCTGAGCAGCGCGAGGCTATTCTGCGTCTGTTGACGTCTATTGAAGCGCCTCCAAGTACGGACAATAGTCAAACTCAAGATGACATTTCATCCCGCTTGATCGAGCCTGAATAGCCTATAGATTTTATTCTGATAGTCCCATGATTGACTGCCCTTGCAAAGGCTAACCGGAGGAATCGCTATGATTCCTTCGGTTTTGCCATTTGGCCTTTTCGGGCTTGTTCATCCTGGGCTTCATGCTTTCCGTTATTCTTTTCTGCCTCGCCTGCATAATCTGCGTCAACTTGAACAGCAGCCTGCTTTAACTGATCGGCAGTTCGCTGTTTCTGACAGTTAGGGCAAAGCGGCTTGCCAAATCGCAATCGGCTGAAGTCGTGTTGAGAAGGGGTGATCGTCGCTCCACAAGAGTCACAGTTATTCTTACGATCGGTTGTAGAGGGTCTTTCCTGTGCTCTCGGCTCCATTGGGCTATCAACAACATTACCCTCAAAAAGATCGGGCGCAAATTGCGTGCCGTATCCGCATACCGCTAGAGCGCGGCCAATTGCCCCTGTCTCGGCCTTTTCGAGGAAGTCATGAAACCCTTCACGGGTCTCCATTTTAGTGCCTTTGGCCATTAATTTTCCGGCGGCATCAAAAACAGTAGCCTCGAAAAGGGCATAGCCTTTTTCAACATTGAATTCGAGAGGTCGAGTCTCAATTCCCCAGTCAGGATGCTCTTCACGAAACCAAACGAGTCGCGCCGCAACCGGTAAATAGAACCGCCCACCCTGAACCTTTATGAGGTGCTTTCGCACGTTAAATGCCATCTTAACCCCTCCGAATAGTGTACTAATGTATACTATCATGATAACCCGTCTCTCGTCAAGAGAGTATAAACTAAATTACCTGAATTTTCGAGCAAACTTAGGTAGTTTTTTAGTAGGGGCGCTGCTTGCTGCGCCCTCCGGAGGGCAGGGCAAGCAGTGCCCCTACATAAACTATGGTATTATCCGCCAAACAGTGATTTTCAATAAGTTCATCTATGCCTTGCCGTCCTGGCAATCCGATGATATAATGGTCTCTTAATCGTTAGTTGTATTGTCATTACTCGTTATGAGGAGGATATTTTATGAAGCTGAGAATTGCGATTCTTCTTTCTGTCCTTTGCATCGCATCTGCGCTTGCTCAGAATGCAGGGACATATATGCTCCGTTACAAATATACGCCCGGTTATGTAAGCGGCCTTAAGCTTTCGTTTATTACCAATGGCGAAGTGTTTCGTCAGGAAGAAAACAACCCAATGCAAGTTGATATGAAATGGGTTGGCTTGATGACACTCAAAATTGTCAGTGTCGATAAGCACGGTAACGCAAATATTGTGGTGGCAGTCAAGAGCGCGACGAAGACTTTAATGGGGCAAGTAACCAAGCAAACGGCTCCGAAAGATAAGCTCACTGTTATCAAGATGACGGTTGATCCATTAGGGAAAGTTATCGGCAAACCGACTATCTCGGGGGTGCCGCCTATGCCAGGCATTGACACTGATACCATGTTGCAAGGGGTTTATCTTTTTGGGGTACCGCTGCCAAGCCAAGCTGTACGAGTTGGTGATAGCTGGACAGCCAAAACGGCGGTTCCTTCTCACGCTACTTCAGGAGCAAAAAAGCCTTTAGTCATGGCAAAGCTTACATGTAGCCTTGTTAAGCTCGATACTTTCAAAGGTTCCCTCGTCTATCGAATCAAGGTGGAATCAGAAGTTCCCATGACCATGGAAATGCCCGGTTTCGGAGCAAATTCAAAACCAATAATGACGGGAAAAGGCATCGGCAAAAGCTCCATGGAATACCTGTTGAGCAGAGATAAACTTTATCTATTATCCGGTGCTGGAGACCTACAGGTTAACATGAAAATCGAGATGATGGACATGAGCGCTCCTACTGGCAAGACTGAAATGAAGGTAAATACCAACAGCACGGTAAATATGATCCGATCAGCAGCCAAAGCAAAGCCCAAAAAGTAACGATAAACAGGCTATCCAATAGCTTTTAACACATAAGTGTAAAGTCCTCATCACCACGCCACTCCCTCGCCTAGGGAGAAATTGGGTTGTTCTTGTAGGGGCGTAGCTTGCAGCGGCCTTCGGTGGGCAGGGCTTGCCAACGCCATTACATCAGAAGGGAAAGCCTCGGCAGTGACGCTTTGCTTGGCTACCTAAGC
>JBAXQP010000341.1 GCA_037131655.1 bacterium
TCCTAACGCGGTATTCATTTTGGTGTATCGCTTCTGAATTTCACTCTTTACGTCAGTTGTGGCATTAGCAAATGCCATTACTGCTACGAATAAAACTACCAAACTGAGTACACTCGATATCTGAGTCTTTCTGTACGACATTTTGTCCCCCTATTTGTTTGAATGATCAACTACTTTATTTCAATTAACTGTTTGGTAGATTGGGTCAATATCTCATACCCATTATCGGTTACTACAACATCATCTTCGATGCGTACTCCACCAAAATCTTCTATATAAACACCCGGTTCAATGGTCCATACTTGACCTGACGCCAGCATTTCTTTTGAATTAGGATTTAACACACTTCCATCATGCACAGCAATGCCGAGACTATGACCAAGACCATGACCGAAATACTTCGCTAAATCCTGAGTTCCTAACAAGTCGCGAGCAACCGCATCCACTTCACAACCGGACACTCCAGGTTTAACCGCTTCAACAGCTTTCTGCTGAGCATCCAAAACGGCATTATATATTCGCCGGTGTTCATTATCCGCTTTACCTATAACTACCGTTCTCGTTATATCGGAATTATAACCATCAAGCTTAGCTCCGAAATCAAGAGTCAGGAATTCCCCGTTTTTAATTGCACGATTGGTGGGCTGGCCATGAGGTAGCGCTGAACGTGGGCCACTGACAACAATGGGAGCAAACCCTATTTCGCCACCTTGCTTCCGAATGAAGAACTCGATTTCAAGTCCAATTTCGTACTCGGTCTTTCCTTCCTTGATGAATCCCAATATGTGCTCAAACGCGGCATCAACTATCTTGACCGCCTTTATAATTCGCTGTATTTCACTCTCATCCTTGACCAATCTCAAAGAACCCAGAAGATCCTTTAACGGGCGAAGCCTTATGCCAGGCATTTTTCTTCGCCAATTTCTTAATTGATCAACAGTAACTGCCGCTGGTTCAAATCGAAGTTCAATGATAGCTAACTCTTGTAACTGCTCATAAAGAAACTCTATCGCATCGACCGATGAGTTGTGGGTTTTAACCTCAAAGCCTTTACACTGTTCTGCTGCCTGAAGAGTATAACGCGAATCCGTCACAAATAAGGCCTTATCGAGTGTGATGATAGCATTTCCGGACGAACCTGTGAACCCGGAAACATAAAATACATTGTCCCGACTAGTGATGATCACAGCATCGAGCCGCATTTTCCTCATTCGCTTGCGAATTCGCTCAAGGCGACCATTCATGTTCTGGTTTCCTCAATCATGGCTTTAGCGGCTTGTAAGGCTAACAAATAACTCAATCCGCCAAACCCGATAACTTGGCCCATCGTAATCGGAGAAATCACCGAATGATGTCGCCACTCTTCCGGTCGACTGTGAATATTGCTCAAATGGACTTCAATTACAGGCAACCGAACGGCCGCCAACGCCTCACGAATGCCATAGCTATAATGTGTAAATGCCCCTGGGTTGATGATAATCACATCAGCCCAGTCCATCACATCATGAATAGCATCAATAATAGCGCCTTCATGGTTTGACTGGAGTATTTTGACTTCCAAATCCAACTGGTCCGCTTGATCTTTAATCCTACGATTGACTTCATCGAAAGTGGATTTGCCATATACATCCGGATCACGAACACCCAACAAGTTTATATTTGCACCGTGAAATACGGCTACTCGTACCATACCTGGTCGGATCATACATTGCCCTCTTTTTGTTTTTCAGCTTTATTTATATCAAGTTGGTCTAATTGAACTGCTTCTTCTTTTAGCATATGCGGAATGCCATCTACAATTAAATATGCCCGATTGCATTCATAGCATACAAGATAGTTCTCAATTAGAGTTAGTGGTTTTTGAGCCCCACAAGTCGGACACCTTAACACGCTTAATAAGTATTCATCAATCATGTATTTTTCATCCCTGTGAATCACTCATGAATAAGATACGCCATTATTGCATCGAACGTTCTCAATTGCTTATCGATGTTGAAATTCTACCATGCGAAATCTTATTGATGCTTATCCAACCAAACAACAGAACTTTCTTCTTGTAAAATCGTTTAATATTTAATAAGCTTGTGTGAAATAAGCTCAACTAACCTAGGGAGGAATCTGAGTAATGAGAGGCCGTATTGTTTTAGTCAGCGTTTTAATTCTAATTGTTGTCTTCGGCTGCCTGAGTGCATGGAAACTTAGCGCTAGAGCCGATACCGCTACCAATAATCGTGTTATGGTAGCGCAAGCTCCTGGATTTGATCCGAACGATCCCAATAATGTTCCTAATCAGCCCGGCGGGCCTGGCATGGGACCAGGGGGACCTGGGGGTAATAATCCCGGTGGCGGATACGGTGGCCGCAATAGTGGCGGAACGGGCGGTAATAGAGGTGGATTTACAGGTGGGTTTGGCGGTGGCGCCTCAGTGTCAGCTAATGCTGAATTCGTTTATGTCATCCGAGGTAGCACCCTATATCAGTTCTCTGCTAAGGATTTAGCTTTAGTCCGTAAAACTGAACTCCCTGCACCAACTGTTGATCCCGGACGAACTGTCATACGCCCCTGAGCCTTAGATTTACTCCACTGCTAATAGCACAACGCCATCTTCTCTTAACCTCGAAGATGGCGTTGACATTTATGCCATCTTTTT
>JBAXQP010000342.1 GCA_037131655.1 bacterium
GAGCGTAGTCGAAGGGTCTTCCGGAAGATTCCTCGACAAGCTCGGAATGACGTGCCTTACGGCATGATTAGTTTCTGTGCCAGCGAGACGCCGTCGCTATTGCTTCCTCAGCGCCGCTTGTCATTATTACCAAGGATTCGAAAAATTCACTGAAAAAAGAAATGAACCTTTTTTCTTTTTTATGCAACAGAAGGATATGGGGATCAAACGTCGAAGAATGTTTGTATCCCAAGGAGGAAAGGAAATATGAGGTTAATGGACGTTAATTTGGTTTGTGCGGCAGTGATAGGGGCAGCGATGCTTTTTGTCATGACATCAGGCGGGGAACAAGCAAAAGCGAAATCTAACGATGCAGCACCCGGTCAGCTTACCATTATGGGTAAAGATGGAAAACCTGGTGATTTATGCCCGCTTAAACATACGGATGTTCAAGCTGAAATATCGGGCTTTGTCGCACGAGTGACGGTCACTCAAGCCTTCGAAAATCCATCGAAAGAGGCAATCGAAGCGATTTATACATTCCCGCTGCCAAATGATGCAGCGGTTGATGACATGACGATGACAATCGGCTCCCGAGTTATTCGCGGCCAGATCAAGAAACGCGAAGAGGCTCGTGAGATTTATGAAGCGGCTAAGGCTCATGGTCAAGCGGCAGCGCTTTTGGATCAAGAGCGGCCCAATATTTTTACTCAATCTGTCGCCAACATTATGCCGGGAGAAAAAATCAAGATCACTATCTCCTACATTCAACTTCTCAAGTATGAAGAGGGCGTATACGAGTTTGTTTTCCCGATGGTCGTTGGTCCTCGATATATTCCAGGCGCGGGCGGTCTAATCCCTACAACGGGAGTTACCACTGACCCTGAAAAAATATCACCGCCCATTACACCGGAAGGCACTCGCGCAGGGCATGATATTTCTTTGACGGTGAAGCTCGATGCCGGTTTGCCAATCAGCGAGCTAAAAAGTCAGCTTCATCAAGTTGATATCAAACGTTTGGGCGATACACGAGCTGAGGTTTCGCTGAAAAATCAAAATGAGATTCCCAACAAAGATTTCATTCTGAAGTTCTCAGCATTTGGTTCTGATATTCAATCCGGTCTGCTAACTTTCTCAGATGGTCACGGCGGCGGCTATTTTACGCTCATCATGCAACCGCCGAATGCCCCGATGGAAGGCCGGATTATGCCCAAAGAGATGATCTTTGTCATCGACCAATCCGGTTCACAGAGCGGCTTCCCGATTGAAAAATCAAAGGAAACCGTCCTCTACTGCATTCAGCACATGAACCCGGGTGATACGTTCAATGTAATCGGGTTCTCGACGATAATCAATCGGCTATTTGATGAGCCTGTGCCGAATACACCTGAAAACGTCGCCAAAGCGGAGAAATTTGTTAAGGGGCTGTCAGGAGATGGCGGAACGGAACTGCTTCCGGCTTTCTTGGCTGCGCTTGAGCCGAAAGATGATCCGGAGCGGCTTCGGATTGTGAGTTTCATGACCGACGGTTATGTCGGCAACGACCTTCAGATATTGGATGCGCTTCAAAAGAATCGCCGTTCGGCACGAATCTTCCCGTTCGGCATCGGGAATGGGGTGAATCGGTTCCTTATTGATGGAATGGCTTCTGAGGGTAAAGGGCAAGCCGAGTTTGTCACACTCGATACGCCTGGTATTGACCCTGCCGAGCGTTTCTATCGTCGCATTGCTAAACCGTTATTAATTGATGTGCAAGTGGACTGGCATGGGATGCCTGTGGCGGATATGTATCCAAAGGACATTCCCGATATCTTCACTGCCGGTCCGGTTGTTATCAAGGGACGTTATACTGCAGGGGCGGAAGGTGATATCGAAATCATCGGAATGTTGCGCGGTAAACCTTGGCGGCAGACCCTACATGTGGTCTTTCCTAAGGACGATAAAGACGGTTCGGCTATCGCCACTCTGTGGGCTAGGGCGAAGATTGATGATTTGCTGCGTCAGGATTACATGGGCGCACAAACCGGTAAGCCCGATCCAAATATTAAAGACCAGATCGTCAATACCGCCCTCGAATACCGCCTGATGAGCCAGTACACTTCCTTTGTTGCGGTTGAGGAGAAGGTCATCAATACTAACGGCTCGCCTCGAACCATTCAGGTTCCCGTCGAGATGCCGGAGGGCGTCAGCTATGAAGGCATATTCGGCCCAGCGGAACGTGGCCCAGGACTTGTTAAGAGCCGCATGAAGTCTAGCTATGGTGGTGCAGTTTCTGGTGGTGGTGTACCATCATCGCCGGCTATGACGTCTCCCTCTCTGAATACACTTCATGAAAAATCTATGGATTCTGATGATAGTCTTATTATTCAGGTTTCAAAGACTCATGCGGATCGGGTGAAGCTGAAGCTGAAGCCGCCCCTTAATGAACTGAGCAAGCTCCTTAAAGAGAAGGGGAAGAACGGTTCCCTCTCGATACAAGGCAAGCTCGAAGTGAAGGACAACAAAGTAGAAATCCAAATCTGGCTGACCGACTTGAAGCCTGAAACACTCAAGAAGCTGAAAGGGTTGGGTTTCGAACTCTCCTACAAAGATGCGGCGATGAAATTGGTCATCGGCCGAATACTGGTGAAAAATGTCGAGAAGCTAGCCGA
>JBAXQP010000343.1 GCA_037131655.1 bacterium
ATTTTGAGCGGGCGATTTCGATGTATACCTATGCCAGCCAGTTCGACCCCAGAAATCCGATTTATCAACGTCGTCTCGAAGAACTCACCCGCCGTCCTCCACCATCAGAAGTTAAAAAGCCTGCACAGTATTCACATAAAGCTATCCTTGGAAAAAACTGGAAGCTGCATTTGGGCATGACGGGTGGCTGGATGGCAATTATTATCATGCTGTTCTACGCATACGCCTATCCCGGAAGACCTGCCGAAGCATTTGCTTCCCTTTTGCCGATGATTGCGACATGGAGTCTGAATCTGCTTGTTCTTCTGTTTGCCGGTGGGGCGTCAGCGGGAGGTTTGTTGATGCTGTCAGGGGTTATTGATAAGTTCGAATTGGCGGTAATGATGCGCGGTACAAGGCGTACAGGGGTTCCTGCGGGCGCTTACCTGGTAGTCATCGCGATTATCTCCTTTTGGAGCGCTGCCATCGTTTATCTGGTGCTCGGTATCGTTCACGACAGCTTCAATCGAAGCCTTACTCGTGTATTTCTAGCCGTAAGCGGGTTAACCCTTGCTTTCACTATCGCTTACTCGCTAGGATGGCTCTCAGTCCTTCTTTTCGGCGGTAATATCATCTTCATTGGATTTCTCAGCGGATGGATTGTCGCGGATGCTCTTTACGAGACCATTCGAAGCTCTGCCAAGTCATAGTTTGACTTGACGAGTGGTATCCAGATAAGTTGGGGCGCTCCACTAGCCATATCTATCGAAGGGGCGCAATAATATAGGCATTATTTAGGGTGAAGGAGTTGAGCGTGAGAACGATCCTGGTCACCGGCGCGGCCGGGTTTATTGGTTTCCACCTAACTAAGCGGAGTCAGGAGAGGGTTCCGGACTCCAGCCCCATCACCCATCACCTATCCCCATCTCCAATAATACGTACTACGTACTACGCAATAGACTAATATCCGTTCGGATGGGCCTTTCGCCAATTCCAGGCGTGCTGGATGATGGTTTCTAGTTCTGGGTATTGGGGAATCCAATTGAGCTCTGTTCTGGCTTTGTTGGAGGAGGCGACTAGGCGGGCGGGGTCACCAGGGCGGCGGGGGGATGATTCGCAAGGGATTTTATTCCCGACCACCTTCTCAACAGCAGTAATCACTTCTTTAACGGAGAAACCTTGGCCGCTGCCAAGGTTATAGGCTGTTGTGCCTGCTCCTTTTCGAAGGGCATTAATTGCGGAAAGATGGGCTTGAGCAAGATCGAAGACGTGGACGTAATCCCGAATACACGTCCCGTCGGGCGTATCCCAATCAGTGCCAAAGATTTTCATGCTATCGCGTTTTCCAAGCGCAGTTAAAAGCAGCACTGGAATAACATGCTCTTCTGGCTCATGATCTTCACCGATTTGACCTTCCGGATCAGCTCCGGCCGCATTGAAATAGCGCAGCGAAATCGAACGTAAGCCATAGGCAACGTCATACCACTGAAGCATCTTTTCCATCACCCATTTGGTCTCGCCGTAGGGATTGGTGGGCTTTTTGGGGTGATCTTCAGGAATTGGGATCATCTCCGGTTCGCCATATGTTGCCGCTGAAGAAGAGAAAATAAACTTATCGATCTTGTGGGCACGCATGGCTTCTAGAAGAGTGTAGCAACCAACAACGTTATTCTCGTAATAATGAGCCGGATTGCGAACTGAATCGCCAACAGATGCGTAAGCGGCGAAGTGCATTACGCACTCAATATCATTACTTTTGAACACTTTGTCGAGGTCATCTCGGGAGCGGAGGTCAGCCTCGATGAGCTTTGCGCCCATGACCGCTTCACGATGACCTTTTTCCAGATTATCCATAACAATAGCCTCTTCGCCGTGTGCCTGAAGCCATTTCACCATATGAGAGCCGATATAACCGGCCCCGCCTATTACTAAGATCATTCGATTACCTCCAAAACTTCAGGTCAAGCCGAAGAGCTAGACCTGAAGAAACTAACTCAATATTTTATCCTTATAATCTACTTTTCAGACACTTTTTCCTCCTCGTCTGTTGCCAGATCGTAGGAAAGAACGGCTAATTCTTGAAGAAACGAGACATTTCTGACAGAGACATTTTTCGGCACCCGAATGTAAGTGGGCGCAAAATTCAACAACGCTTTAACCCCTGCTCGAATTAGGCAATCGGCCACATCCTGAGCAGCGCGCGTAGGGACGGCGATGATTGCAATATGTGCTTTGAGCTTATGATTTGCTTCTTCAAGTTCGGCCACATCGCGGATTTCTATATCCCAAATCTGTCTGCCAATCTTAGCAATATTATTGTCGAATACCCCAACAACTTCGTAATTATTCTCGAATAGGCCAGGATAGTTAATCAAGGCAGCCCCCAAGTTGCCGGCTCCGACCAATAGCAACGGTTGTATACGGTCGATTTTAAGAATCGCTGCTATGCGTGATTGCAGCTCAATGACATTATAACCAACTCCCGGCTTGCCGAATTCACCGAAGTAGGAAATGTCCTTACGAAACTGAGCGGCATCGATCCCCGTTTGGGTGGCGATGTCAGATGATGAAACCGTTTGAACATCCGCTTCCTTTAAGGCATGAAGGAAACGCAAATAGATTGACAACCGTTCCAATGTTGGAAC
>JBAXQP010000344.1 GCA_037131655.1 bacterium
ACAGGGTTCCCGCAGCATTGGATTCGCATACTGGGCAAACATATCGCCGGGGTGCATCTGAAGAACTACAACACGAGTATTGGAAATATCCAAGGGTTTTCAGATAACTTACTCCACGGCGACGTACCCTGGGCAGAGGTCCGCAAAGCCTTTAACGATGTTGGATACAACGGCTACGTAACCGCCGAGCTTACAGGCTATCGAGCACATACAGAGCTTAGTCTAAAACACATCTGTGAGACGGCACGGACGATTTTTGATTAGTTCGGAGGACAAGAATGCTTAAGGTAGGAATTGTTGGAGTAGGTGGTATGGGATCTAACCATGCCGCTCGATACTCCCAAATGGATGATGTTCAGATCGCTGGGGTTTACGATCATGACGATCAGACTGCGGAACGAATTGTCAGGCAATTTGGCGCAACGAAATACGGCAACGTCGATCAGTTAATTAGGGCGGTCGATTACGTTGATATCTGCACCCCTACCAATACACATGTCGATCTACTCGAACAAGTAGCGAATGCGGGTAAATCGGTGTTTACTGAGAAACCGCTTGGGCGTACTCTCGAAGAATGCAAACGGGCGGTTGAAGCTGTTCGCAAGAACAATGTGCTGTGTATGCCGGGGCATGTGGTTCGATTTTGTCCTGAATTCAAGCGTGCTAAAGAGATGGTGGGAGATGGCGCTGTTGGAACACCCGCCGCTATACGCACAACTCGCGCAAGAGTACCGATGGGTGGTTGGAATGCCGACACTTCGATGAGAGGTGGGGTTATTCTGGACCTTATCGTTCATGATTTCGATTGGATCCGCTGGACGTTCGGCCCTGTCGAGCGTGTATTCGCCCGTGGGATTGCCGCAAATAAACCTGGTGGGTTTGATTATGCTCTGGTCACTCTCAAACTCAAAAACGGTGCGATAGCTCATGTTGAGGGTAGTTGGGCGGAACCTAGTAATTTCTTTGTCGCCTTCGAAATTGCTGGAGATAAAGGGCTTTTGGATTATAACAGCAACCGCGATTCTTCCTTCAAAGTCACCAAAGCCAAAACGGAAACGACCACAGGGTTCAGTTTATTCGAAAGTCCACTCACTCCTCAGGAAGACCCGCTTTATTTAGAGCTTAGGCATTTTGCGGACTGCGTGATAGCGGGCAAGGAACCTGATATTACTGTTGAAGATGGTTATGAGGCGGCACGAATTGCTCTGGCCGCACTTGAATCAGCCAAAACTGGCCAACCTGTCGACCTAACTGTTGGAGGTGTTATATGAACCCCCTTCGCATCGGTATTATGAGTATCGCTCATCTTCATGCCGGCAGCTATGTAAGTTGCCTGAAGAACAACCTCCGCGGCAAGATTGTCGGGCTTGCCGATCACGAACAAGAACGGGCACAGCGTTTCGCTAATTCGTCAGGTGTTCCCTACTTTGATAGCTATGAGGCGCTCCTTAAAGTGGTGGATGCGGTTGTCATTACAAGTGAAAATATCAAGCATGCCGAGCTAGCGATTATGGCGGCAAATGCCGGCAAGCATATCATGTGCGAAAAGCCTTTAATGACCAACATTAGCGAAGGTTATAAGATGCTTGAAGCTGCTAAGGCCAATAAGGTCACGATTTCTACAGCGTTTGTCTGCAGATTCAGCCCAGCTATGGCTCGATTAAGGGATGTAATTGATAAGGATGAACTTGGCGAAATAATAGCCGTCAGGGGAACTAATCGCGGACAATGTCCCGGCGGTTGGTTCACTGAACCTGAACTTGCCGGCGGGGGCGCGATGATCGACCATACGGTACATGTGACTGACTTATTGCGATGGATGCTCAAATCTGAGGTCAAAAATGTTTATGCCGAAATCGGCAATAACATGTACCATTCGAATTTCGATGATACTGCTATGGTGTCGCTTGAATTCGAAAACGGGGTATTCGCTAGCCTCGATTCGAGTTGGTCTCGCCCGAAATCCAATCCAACCTGGGGTGATGTGACGATGCGCGTTATCGGCACGCAAGGCTTTGCCGAAATGGACATGTTCAATCAAGTCATCGTCCACCTCAGTGATGAATTGGGTAAAGGCACGTATGCCGGCTGGGGAACCAACGTGGATAACCAAACAATCAACGCCTGGTTAGACCTCCTCGAAGGCAAAGACACCCCCGAAGCTAAAATGCTGGCGACCGGTGAAGACGGTTTCAAAGCCGCCGAAGTAGCCCTCGGAGCCTACCAATCAACACGCACCCATGCCACCACTAACTTACCGCTAAAGTAAAGCTTAGTTAACGTATAAGCGCCCCTTTTTAATATGGGGCGCTATTTTGTTGGGGTTGTCACAAAGATGTGTGATGGAGTGGTTATTGTTGTTAGAGGTGTGATTAAAGTTCTATGATTGCCCAAATGGCTGAACTAAGCGAAGAGAAACGGACGCTGTTGATTATGATGTTGCGTCAGATACCGGGTGTGGGTAATGTTACCGGGGGAGCCAGATTGGAGAATCAACATTGAGAACCTGCAGTTAGAAAGACATATAGGAAGAGGTCCGAATCCAAATTACCCGGCGGGTTAAGGGGGTTCTCTGGGTTAAAATTTTTAGCTTCAAATGCTGGTATAC
>JBAXQP010000345.1 GCA_037131655.1 bacterium
TCTCTGGATTATCCCAACCTTGGGGCTGCGCCGGGTAGTTACGTTTTCGAGAAATAGCATTTCTGGAAAGTAGCCTGCCCAAGTGTGCACTTAGGCTCGGTTGTTTGCTAGAGTGCCACCTGTGCAAAAGGTGGTGCGATCTGGCATTCAATAGCTCGTAAAATTGAAGTCGGAACATTGGCCAGCAACCGATCGATATTAAAGTGTAAAGCGGTGAATTCATGACAGAGGAATTGACGACTACTCCCAGAACAGAGCCTAAAGGATCAGCACTGGATCTGCTACACATCGTCCGTATTAATGAGGAAATAAAAGCCGTTGTTGCAGTTGCCTTCAAAATCAATATCATGGCCTTGAATGCAATATTTCTCGCCAAGCGTGCGGGCACAGCAGCACTCGGTTTTGGTGTACTTTCCAACGAACTGCGAAGCTTTTCAGGGCAGTTACGTGAAACCATGCTATCGCTCAACGGATTAATTCACGATTCAGTGGCCGAGGTTTCCGTATTGCTGCTGGACTCGCGTTACAGCGGTATTTTTGCGGCAGCCGCCGCACAGGCTCCTTCAAGTGCTCGAATGCGAGCGGTACTTGAGCATCGCGAGTCGCGCACGGCGGAATATCGTGCGAAACTTTCAATTTTACGGCGTTCATTGCGCTCTTCGGTGGAAGACGCTTTCCGTCTGGTTGAGCTAGGTGGCGTCCTGGCCAAGTCGGCGAAAATTGAAGCTGCTTATGGCGCTGCTTTTTCTGTTTCGCTGTCTCAAGTATCCAGCGAGTCTGATGGCATCGTCGAGGAAATTCGCGGTTCGCTCGATACTTTGCGTAAATCCAGGTTCTTCAGAGGTTGACCATGAAAACAACACAAACGATTTTCCAGGACGGCGACCACAAATGGGTTGCCATCGTTCGCGATCCGGCTCGTCCGGACTACTTGGTCGATACCAATGGATATCTGGTGACCCATGGCGGGCAGGGGATGCTGGTGGATCCCGGTGGCCTGGAAGTGTTTCCGGCGGTCTTTTCAGCGGTGGCTACCGAGTTCGATCCGTCTGCCATCTCCTCGATATTTGCTTCGCACCAAGATCCCGACGTAATTTCGTCGTTGGCCTTGTGGCTTGAGTTTAATCCGCAAATGCGTTGCCATATTAGTTGGCTATGGGCCAGCTTTATCCCCCATTTTGGTGGAAACGCGAGTACTTTTGCCGTAATTCCCGACGAAGGCATGGCGATTTCCCTTGGTGGTCTACCGTTGCAGGCTGTTCCTGCTCACTATCTGCATTCTTCTGGAAATTTTCATCTTTATGATCGTGCCGCCAAGGTGCTTTTTTCGGGAGACGTTGGTGCTGCTCTGCTGCCGCCTGAGCACAATGAGCTATTTGTAAAAGATTTCAGCGCCCATATTCGTCACTCTGAAGCCTTCCATCGGCGCTGGATGGGATCAAACGAAGCTAAAAGGCAGTGGTGTGAGCGTGCTTCGCAACTTGATATTGATTTGTTGTGTCCGCAACACGGCGCCATTTACCAAGGCAAAGATGTGCAACGTTTTATCGACTGGTTCGATGGTCTACACGTGGGCGTCTTGCGAGCGTGACGCAGTAAAAGCCCATACGCATGGGCCGTTGGCTTTTTGATTTTTGTCAAGGCGTAGAGTTGACCCTCGCTTGACAATGAAACTCGTCATTTAGGTAGGATGCTTCATGCAAAACATCAAAGAGTTCATGGCTGAAAATCATCGCCATTGCGATGATTTTTTTATTGCCGCCGAAAGGGAAGTCGCTGCGGGGTCTTGGTCTCTGGCAAAGAGTGCTTTCACAAAGTTTCGAGACGCGATGCTGCGCCATTTTGCAGCCGAGGAATCTTTGCTCTTTCCTGCGTTTGAAAATCACACAGGAATATACATGGGGCCAACGCAAGTGATGCGTGGCGAGCACGTACAGTTGTGTGAGCTGATAGCCTCTGCCGAAGATGCGCTTGTCGCACAAGATTCCGAAGCATATCAGGGCGAAGCGGAAACGTTATTGATCATGATGCAGCAGCATAATATGAAAGAAGAAAGCATTCTGTACCCAATGTGCGATCAGCATCTTCAAAATCAAACTGACACACTTCTGCCGCTCCTGCAAGAGGCCGTTCGTGAAGTGGAGCCGGGGAAATGACTAATGCGCACGCCAACCGGGTGATTGATGCGCGCAATCTGGAGCCGCCCGAACCCTTTGTCCGTACCATGGAGGCTCTCGAAGGCATTGGGATTGATGAAAATTTGCTGCTACTTCTTACGCGAGAACCGTATCCGTTATATCGCACGTTGGAACTCAATGGTTTTACTTGGCAGACGGATCTAAAACCGGATGGAGTTGTCGAAATTTTGATATGGCGTAAATCACAGTAATGCAGGCTCTTCTGTCATTCGAGCAGACACCTCCTTTTTCAGCACCGTTTCGTTTTTTTGTAACCGCCCCCTTCTTTCCGATTCTCGCCGGGATTCTTTTGTTATGGAGTGGGCCGGATTCGATGGCCTCTCGCTGGACACCAAGTGCGTTGGCTTTGACCCATCTCTGCACAGCCGGCTTCATGATGCAGGTGATGCTTGGAGCAATGG
>JBAXQP010000346.1 GCA_037131655.1 bacterium
ACTCAGTCAGTGTGTCCGTGTGTTTCTCTCAACTCGGTGCGAGACCAGGTGAAGTTAGAGGCTTCGAACAAGACCCAGAGGTTATTGCGCAAAGAGAGGCTGAGTTTAAAAGATATCTTAAACAGAAAGGCAATTACAACGAAACAGACACACAGCAATCGAGCGGATCATCGGATTATTCCTCTTCTAATCATGCGAATGACCTGAACCGTGATTCGTATGACGATGGCCCAAGCCCTCTGACGATAGGCCTGATGCGTATTTTTGATCGCCTACTAATTTTACTATCGTTAATCATAGCCGTCGGAGTCCTAAACCGAAGTGCAATCGAATGCAGTGTTCGTCCAATCGTTGATGCCAGATCCTTGCTCCGCAAGATCACTATATGGCCAGCTCGTTTTGATCCGCTATTCATCATTGGTAGTATTTGTTTGAGCAGTCTTGCTTTCTGGTATATGCCCTATGCAGGGGAAAACGCGCTTTTGTTTTATTTCAGCGTTGTCCTTCCACTTAGTGCTTTTGCCGTAAGTTGGCATTTACTTGAGACAATTGCACGCTCGATACCTACATTGGATATTTACAAGAGACTGGCGCTATCAATAGCTGCAGTTTTACTTGCTGCCCAATATAGCTTCGAACCTTGGCCTATGGTTACGGTCAAGGTTTTCATCTGGATGCCGTTGATTGTCTGTCTCATCAGGAGTTCTGCGCTACTCGCCTATCGGGCTTTCCTTATTCCGGTTGTATTCTCACTGATATTCTCTGTCACACGACTGCTAGGATCTGACACCATTTCCTTTTTAGTCGTTCGTTTTATACTCAACATCTGCATCATATATTTGACTTTTCGTTCATTTCTCAAAGCTAGAGAAAAGAGCGAGGCTAACTGGGACAACATTCTAGATGCCGGTAGATTCATGATTGGAATGCGTTCGTCATTTAATGCTCCTATTCCTCCGCCTCCTCCACCAACGAGATGGTTTCTGTTTGTGGACGGGAAAGTTACTGGACCAGTCGTTGAGCCGGAGTTGCGCTCAGGCTTGTCAACCGCCCGCTGGGCAACCGATATTCTGGTCTGCAGAGAGGGAGATACTGAATGGAAAAACCTCATAGAAGTCATATCTGCTCCAACGCCCACACCTTCAACTCCATGCTCCACTCCGATCTCTGAGGCAACTCAACATTCGATGTCTGAAAGTGTTTCAGGCAGTATGGGGCGTAAAGAGCGCCGTGCGTCCGAGCGTCAGAAACTCATTTATGTCTCAACATTTCTGATTTTATTGATACTTGCCATATTGCTTGGTGCTTTAATTTGATCATTCCCGTCGACCTCATAAGATAGAAACCCTTCGACCGATAAAACCTATTCACATATACACTCAATGCGTTATTACACACTCAACTCAAATAATGAACCTCAGGGTCCGTTTTCTATGGAAGAAATACGTGCTTCCATGAAATCAGATACTCTCTCCTTAGCATCACTCGTATGTCGTGAAGGCGAGAAGGAATGGATTCCACTAAGCAGTGTCATTCAGGAAAATTCTCAGAAACCAACAAATGCAAACAAAACAAATCGCCACGCCAATTTACTATACGGGGGTTGTGGGATTGCACTTGGCGTTCTTGTGACGCTCGCCGGGTTATTCATTCTGAACAACACAGGACACAGTAGCAGCGAACCAGCGTATATTGCCAAAGTATTGGGTAAAAGCGGCGGCGTTGACGGTATTAGAATAATTCTTCTCTTTAAGGATGCTAAAGATAAAGGAACATCAGCCACTGGGAAAGTTGTTGTCGAGGTTTATGAACAAGATCAGTACAACGCTGCTCTGACTCGTCCGTTTGCTGTCCAAGAATTTACTATCTCACAAGCAGATTTTAAGAACGCAGATTACGGGCTATGGAATGATTACATGATTACCCTGCCTAGATTGGTATACCCGCCTGGGTATGTTGCGAAATCGAAGTATGGCACAGTTAAAGTCTATTTCACTTCACCAAACGGAACGAAACTAGTAGGTGAAGGCAGCGCCATTTCTTTAAAAGGATAATCGAGTATTCCCTGAGAAGCCGTGTGAAAAAAAACATGGCCGAACCTCACCACCGTGGCACAGGCAGAGGCCCAATCCGCAGCGCATTAAGGACATTCTCAACACGTTCGATACTCCAAGTCCATTGATCACGACAACACGATTCTGATACTTTATTACAAGATTGCTCCCATGAACCGCGACCGATACCCCCCGAAACCTCTGAGACGCACAACCGTCGAGGATGAGAGATCGCCAGCAGTCATTCATCGCGGTGTGACGATTTACAAAGACGAACCGCTTCCTGATCTTCCGCTGCCAAAAAAGGTCGTAGTCGATCAAGGGTATCTCCACATTGACGACACGGCCGTCTGCTTTTGGGTTATATCGAAGAACACAATCGATTGGCTGGGTAACCAAATCGCCAAGTGGCAGAAAGAGGACCCGAGCGAGGCGAACAGGCTGCAACTGGTCGGAATAATTGAAGCCGCCGAGCAGCGGATAAAGGAGATGCCAGAAGAACTCCGGGAATACGACCGTTCGGCCCTTATTGAAGAGGTCAT
>JBAXQP010000347.1 GCA_037131655.1 bacterium
GGAGATAAGCACCCCAATTAACGCGCCTATGAGCGTTATACCGATCGTTGAATAGATAAACTTCTGCCGACGCCTAACAACCGCAGGTACGTTGTAAACGAAGTCGATAAAGCCTTGTTTGAAGCTCTTGCGTGGTTGAACGTAGAGCAGCCCATGCCCACGACCCACGAGATCGTTCAGGTAATCAATCAAATTGTCATTAACCGAATGAGTTCGGACGTACGCCAGATCACCGGCAGTTGCCCGATAAATCCGCCCAAGCGCATTCAACTCATCCTTACTCAACGCCGAGAGACCAACTCTGGCGTGCTTAAGGATAGTCTCCAACCGGTCCCAATCCGGCTTCCTACGTTCCACAAATGCCCGTTCATTCATACTAACCTAATGATCGCAGTTTTCCCGCTTAAAGTCAAGGGGCATTAATCCTGGTCAATAAGTGATCAGTCATCAGAAAGGTAATTTCTTCCCAAGACAACCTGTGCCTGTTGTACGATCCATACGTTGCTTATAAATAAAAACGTGCCCCCTAGGATATTGCGAGGCGGATGATTAGGCCTAGTTCTTCGAGGGAGCGGGTGATACGGGGATCGGCGTCGGCATCGGTGATTAGGAAGCTGGCTTGGGTTACGGGGGCAATTTGGGCGAAGGCGATTTGGCCCAGTTTGCTGCTGTCAGCGATAATTATCGTCTCGCGGGCACGGCTCATCATCGCGAACTTCACTTGTGCCGCATCAAAATCAATGACCGTTAAACCGCCAACAGGATCAACGCCGCTGACGGCTACAAAGGCCCGGTCAACATTCATCGACTCGAGTTGTTTAATCACTAACGGGCCAAGAGTGGCTTTGCGATGATGCTGAACAGTCCCGCCTAATAGAATTACTTCAAAAGTGGGATTCTCCATGAGCGTCCATGCGATAGCCAAACTATTGGTCACCACCGTAAGGTCGCGCTTGGAATGAAGTTCGAGGGCTATCTCATACGTGGTTGTGCCGGCGTCTAAGAGAATTGTTTCACCGGATTGGACAAATGAGGCGGCGACTTTGGCGATCGCTCTTTTTTCATCGGGGTTAGTCCGCTCCCGCTCATCGTATGGAGGTTCATGGCGAGCCGATTCAACCGGCAGCGCCCCTCCATGAGTTCGTCTAAGAAGCCCACGCGTCTCAAGTCTTGCCAAATCAGCCCGCACGGTTGGCAAACTCACTGCAAGATCATCCGCCAGTGATGGAACGGTCACTTTCCCATCGCGACGCAGGTGTTGAAGGATCGCTTGTCTGCGCTCTTCGGGCAACAAACCATTATTTTCTTTTTCTTTCGCTTTATATGCCAATTTCTTTCTCATTTTGTCGTATGCTATTATACAGGAAGAAAACACGGAAAAGGTATTAGCTGTTAGGTTTTAAAAAAGGCATCGAAACAAAAGGCAAGAGACAAGAGGCAAGAAGCAAGAAGCACGATCCGGAAAACCCATACACAACGATGTCGTGTCATTAGGAGCGAATCGTGGAATCTGACTGGAAAGTAACTCTAAGAGATAGCAATCGGAATTAGAGTATGATTAGGGTTAAGATATTTCGGAATTGCCTTTAGCCTAAAACCTATCACCTGGTACCTGTATCCAATCACCATCTCCGAGAACTCAGGGAGGACTTATTATAATGCCTAAAACATTGTCTGTACATCCGCAGGACGTCCGCGCCAAAGGCAAGGTAACGTTCGATCCGATACCTATAAACCAATATAGCCGTACAATGAAAGACGAACTTAAAAAAGGTTTTTCATCTGATGATCTGGTTCGAATTCATCACGATATGGCTGTTGTCCGCGCCTTTGAGAACATGCTTAATGAAGTTAAGATTAAGATGGAATATCAAGGCATCAAGTACGACCATCGCGGCCCCGCCCATCTTTCAATCGGTCAGGAAGCGGCTGCTGTCGGCCAAGCTTTTTTGTTGGGTGTTGACGACCATATCTATGGAAGTCACCGAAGCCATGGCGAAATCCTCGCCAAAGGCCTATCGGCCATCAATAAGCTCGATAATGAGACACTAACGCGCATCATGAAGACCTACATGGACGGCTCAGTCCTGAAAGTGGTCGAAAAGGATGCTGACGGTTCGGTTAAATCGCTTGCTATCGACTTTCTGATTTATGGCGCGCTGGGCGAAATCTTCGGACGCGAGGCAGGGTTCAATAAGGGCATGGGCGGCTCAATGCACGCCTTCTTCACCCCTTTTGGCATCTATCCCAATAATGCGATTGTCGGAGGCTCAGGCGACATCTCAGTCGGCGCGGCGCTCTATAAGAGGGTAAACCACAAACCCGGCATGGTCATCTGCAATATCGGCGATGGCGCGGCGGGATGCGGTCCAGTTTGGGAAGGCCTTTGCTTTGCCACCATGGATCAGTTCAAAACCCTGTGGGATGAAGAACATCGCGGCGGACTCCCGCTGATTATGAATTATGTGAACAACTTCTACGGCATGGGCGGCCAACCGGTCGGCGAAACGATGGGCTTCAATGTGTTGGCTCGGATTGGAGCGGGAATGAGCCCCGACCAGATGCATGCCGAGCGCGTTGATGGTTAC
>JBAXQP010000348.1 GCA_037131655.1 bacterium
AAAAAGACAGAACATAACTTTATCGATTGTACTTACAATGACTTGCGTCCGGGCGATGTTATCGCGTTACGTGCGGGCGATATGATACCCATGGATGGTTGGTTATGGGAGCAATCAGATGAAACCCCTCCTTCTGCTGTAGTATTGGATGTGTCAAGGGTAGAAGGGGCATTGCTACATCGTTCTTGTGCTGGCGATGATCCTGTTATGGCCGGAATGGTGGCCCTCACTCCTTGTCTTATGCGCATAGGGCTTGGGCAGGCAGTGCAATTTTGCACGGTCAAACCGAACACATCTGGCGTTATTGAGCCTCTTCGTGTCTATGTTGAAGATGAGCATTTGATGGTGAGTGTTTGGTCGTCCTTGATGAGTAAGCGCATTGATTTTAAGTTGTCGTCCTCTGATTTGACTGATATCAGAGGGATCCAATATGCTTCTATGATTCATGATGCTTTGCGATGGGATACCACAAAACATTTATCAGTAGCTGCTCAACAACAACTAGCGAGAGCGATTTTAAATCACGCTCATGAACATAGATTTACGGTCACCTCTTCGTATTTAGAGCAATTGGATAAAGACTTGAAGCATTCGGCTTTGACCAAAGCGCCTATTTGGCAGCAAACCGATAGGATGCTGCAGTATTTTGTTCCGGGCGTTATCGCCGTGGCTATGCTGACAGGCCTTGTGTTGGCGGTCTTTTTCCCACCGATGGTAGCGGTACAAGCGGTGATTACGATTTTGGTTTCGGCTTGTCCCTGTACGCTCGGGCTTATCATTCCTTTAGTGATGGATTTGGGTAGAGAAAAAGGCAAATTGGAAGGTATAGAGTTTTCTCATAGTGGTGTGATCGAAGCCTTGTCTAAAACGACTGCGGTGGTTTTTGATTTGCATGGAACCTTGACCCAAGGCAAGTCTACTTTGGATATTCAATATGACGATGGGGTGTTAGATAAACATCAAGTGATGAGGTATCTTGCTGAGTTAGAGCGTGGTTCTAGCCATCCTATGGGCTTAGCTATTTTTTCTAAAATTGAAGGAAATGCCTTGCTTGCTCAGTCCTCTTTGCAGATGAAACCGGAGGAGGTGTTGCATGAACGAGACGGTGTTAGGGCCTATATTGCAGGGAGTCATTATTTGTTAGGTAATGGTGATATGTTGCAGCGTTTTGGTATTGATATGCCAAATAGGCAACCTGGCACGACTTATTTTGTAGTTCAAGAGGGGAGTGCTTATCAACGATTGGCTACGATAACCAATGATGATCCCTTGAGAGCGGATGCGGCACAAGCATTGTTTGAATTCAAACGACGTCAAATACCGGTGTATTGGAGTACTGGCGGAGATAAGCTAACTGCTGATTTTTATGCCAAGCAAGTAGGTATGGAGGTGTCGCATATATATTCCGGGTTATTTGGCATTGAGCATGCTGACAAAAAAAGTAAGGTTTCGGTTGTTCGGGCGCTCAAAGAGCAAGGGCATAGTGTCTTGATGATTGGCGATGGGGTTAATGATGTTTTGGCTATGGAGGCTTCCGATGTCTCTATGGTGATGACGCATGCTTTTGGTGATAAGGGCGCACAGTATAAGGCACAGGTGCGGATCATGAATGGGCAGGTGATGTCTGCTGTAAAAGCTAGGGATATTGCAGAGCAAGCGATGAACAATATGCGCGAGAATCTTTGGGGGAGTTTGGCCTATAATTTGGTAGCGGTATCGTTGACGCTCATAGGATTACTTGCTTTTGGTGTTGTGCTGCACCCGGGCATTGGTGCGGCACTGATGGTGCTTCAGATTTGTTTTATTATCTTCCACGCTTATGGTTTTAAGCATAAACCGCTTCCTCCTTCGACTTTTTTGGAAACACAGGGTATGTTCGCGCTAAGCACGAAAACCTCTCATCATGAAGTTGCAAGGTCGTTGGAAAGTGACGGCCAAATGTCGTTAGTTAGCGTTCGATGATCACCTGAATCAACCCTGCATTGCTAACGGCATGAGGTTTGGAGACCTTTAGGGTGAGTTGTTGTATTGAAAAAGTGGTTTTAATGAAGGTAGCGACTTGTTCTGCTACAGTTTCAATCAACTGAAACGATTGGGAAGAGACAAAAGTGGTTACTTTGTCACATAGTTGGGCATAGTCAATGGTGTTCGTTAGGGTATCGTTGCAACGGCTGATATCCAAAGGAATCATAAGTTCAAATACCAGTACTTGAGTAATACGTTGTTCCCATGCGTGAATTCCGATATGGGTCGCTATTTTTAAATCGGCAATATGAAGGGTATCGATGGTCTATCTCTCATGTTTCGGGGTTACGATAGTATAAACAGAGACAGCCTCATATTCCATAGCCTGAGATTTATGTTGCATCAGAGCACACGGCGCAAGAGCTTGTTACCCTCCTTTTTTGGTAATTATAGTGTATAGTTGTCATATTTTGTAATTTCGCAGATTGTGGATAATTTTGATCCTTGGTTAATCAAACTGAATTGGCGTCATCCTGTACTTCGTTCAGGATGACTTACCTCGGGTGTAACCCTATTTTATTAATGAGTCTTTTATGATAGATGTGAGTGATAGTTTATTAA
>JBAXQP010000349.1 GCA_037131655.1 bacterium
CATGGTAGTGCTAAGCTCCAATGACGGATACGTTTATGGTGTCCTCGCTTCAAGTGCTAAAGCAAAATGGGCAGCCAGGATGCCTGCAACAACAACAGATAATTCACCTATCTTGGCAGCCGGAAGAATCTATGTAGGCAGCGGCAGTAACCTCTTTGCTTTAAACCCGTCCAGCGGTCGCACGTACTGGGTGAAGGCCTTTTCATCAGAGGTCGCTCAATCTCCTACCGCTAACGATAATAGCGTGTTCGTTATAACCAACGAAAACAAAGTGTATGCGTTTGAAAATACCGGCAAAACGTTGTGGAAAAAACCAATAATTCTGAGTTATGCCCCAGCAGCCTCTGCAACCGTTGCTGGCAATATGCTTATCGTTCCACAACGCCGAGGCATGATTAGCATGTACGACATTGCAACCGGCGAGCTTAAATGGCAGTACACCATCCGGCCTTTACCAAGCAACGCAGTAAATGCCGCCCCTCGCCAAGACTATGTTAATATCACCACTTCACCAGTAGTCGCTAACGGGACTCTTTATATCCTAACGGATAATGGGGAATTAATCGCCTTCAGCACTTTGAAGGGTGTTGATGTGACTTCGCCTGAAGTTGAGTACGTACTTCCTGAAGCCGGCGAGTCGATGCCTGGTCAACCGCCTCTTGAGATAACTGCGAAAATAAATGACGAAGGCTCGGGGATCAACCCTTCCACTGTCAAATTATTTTTAGATGAGGAAGCGCTTAGCTGTGATTTTGACTCGACAAAGGGCTTGATAAGCTATAAGTTCCTTGTAAGCCAGACCAATAAGCCATGGTCCGATGGACGCCATAACTTGCGTCTGGAAGCTTCCGATTGGGCTGGCAATAAGCTTAACAAAACATGGTCAGTAATGGTGGACAATAGCCTCAAGCGAGCGGCTAAACGACGTTATCAAGGACCAACACCCGGCATAAGCACTCCAGGCGCGAATCCTTCAAATCCTTATGGTCGTCCCGGCAACACACCAAATTACCCCGGACGTTAAGGCTAACCTCGTGATGGAAAAACAAGCTATCGCCGCATGGCTAAAGCTAGTCGGCGTAGAGTTACGGTCAAGCCGCAAATATGCGCTTTTAAATGAATACGGCAGTCCTCAAGCTGTCCTCGATGCCCCATCTGAAGATTTGGCTCAGATGGGATTTTCGCCCTCAGAAATCAACCGCCTCCACAACGCTCCCGAATTCCCTGCCTCCGCAATTAATATAATCGAGTCAGGGCAGTTATCAATGGTTACAATTCTAGATGATGATTACCCAGCGAACTTAAAACCTCTGGACGGAGCGCCCATAGCACTCTTTATTCGAGGCCAATTATCAGAGACAGATCGCTTTAGTATTGGAATAGTAGGAACGCGAAAAGCATCGAGTGTTGGTCTAATGATTGCAGAGCAGCTTGCGAAGGATCTAGCCAAATCGGGACTCTGCATTGTAAGCGGCGGCGCGTTTGGAATCGACACATCCGCACACCAAGGAGCGCTCGCGGCCGGTGGTCGAACTATTGCTGTACTTGCAAGTGGCGCAGAAATGGACTCCCCGCCATCTAACAGGGCTTTGTTTCAGAAGATTGCAGCCAATGGCGCGGTAGTATCAGAATTCCCACCCGGCACTACACCATTACCTGGCCGATTTCCCGTACGCAACTGGACGCTAAGCGGCCTCAGTTTAGGAGTGATTATGGTGGAGGTTCCTGAACGAAGCGGGGCGCTCATCACGGCCGGTTGCGCAGCAGAGCAGGGACGTGATGTATTCGTCGTTCCCGGTAGAATGGGGGAAACGAACTACGACGGCTCACACAGCCTTACCAAAGACGGCGCCACCCTAATCAGCAGCGCCGATGATATCCTCGCGGCATTAGGCATCCCAAAAGATGACCACCCCAAAACCAACAAACCCAATACAAACCTAACCCCTCAACAAAAACGGATATTAGAAGCCCTATCTCTAGAACCCACGCACCCCGACACCATCGCCCGCCAACTAAACTTACCCACGCAAGCCCTAGCCACCGAACTAACCATCCTAGAAATAACCAACCAAGCCCGCCGCCTCCCAGGTGGATTATATATTCGGGCACTGTAGAGAAGGTAGGAGATATGGGGTTTATAGCCAATATTTTATATTTTCATCATAAAGAAGGAAAAGTATATACGGACAGCTAATCTGTTTATATACGATAGCTGGCTTTTTATCCCAGGATTCGAAGGAGATTCATAATGAGAAAATTGATAAGTGTGTTCGTGTTAGCAGTTCTTGCTGTTTCATGTCTTGCGCAAGAATTAAAATCAGAAGATATTTATAAGAAAGTAAAAGAAATAAAAAATATTTATTACTCCAAACAACAAATAACTTTATTAAGATGTCTTTTCGATAAAGCATTACATAAATTTAGCACTGGGTCAATTGACCTGCTTCACATCGATGGATTACATACCTATGAGGCGGTTAGACACGATTTTGAAAGTTGGGTTGGTAAGCTTACAAAAGATGGAGTTATTATGTTCCATGATATAGCGGAAAAGAAAGATGATTTTGGAGTATATAAA
>JBAXQP010000350.1 GCA_037131655.1 bacterium
ATCAACGGAGAAAGTGCCGTTAGGGCGATTAAGTAGGCTAGCAGGCCGCCGATTGAACTCCAGGCATAGGAGAGTTCGATCCCGCCTATTAAAGCTGCTTTTGTGCCGGTTACTGCTAATGCTATTTGAGGGATAAGAATCGGGAAGGCAATGACCGCTAAAAGCGTGCCTCGGCTATTGGCTTTTGCCACTAACGCGCCGCAGGTCGTGATGCCGACCGTCAAGCATAGTCCCCCTAAGAGCAAGATTAATAAAAACAAACCCCAATTAGCGGGTTTGACGCCTAATAATAATATAAAAAGAGGGATGATAACAATCCCCAAGACCGTTAAAAGCGTTAGATGGAAACCAAGTTTGCCAAAATAGACGGCCGTAGGGGCAGCCGCGAGTCGAAGGGAATCCGCTGTGCTTTGCTCCTCTTCGATCAAAAATCCTCTCGCCAAAGCCGTAATCCCCGTGAACAAGAGCGCTACCCACAAAAGGCCCGACTGCACATCCGCTGATAATTGGCCGGAAGAGGTCGATGTGGCTAAACCAAGAGCGATGACCGTCATCACGCCAAAAAGCAGAGCGGTCAAAACCCCATGACGGCTTCTCCACTCGGCTGTTATATCTTTTCGCCAAACCGCTAATGCCTCACGCACCCAATTCGAGCGCAAGTTCACCATATTGGTGTTCGTCAATATCATTGGTTGCGACGATGAGGATCCCGCGTTCTCGTTGCTGAGCGATGACTTCATCCAATACCTTTCGTCCGACTTCATCAAGACCGCTTCCAGGTTCATCGAGTAATAAGAGCGCAGGCGAATGCATAGTAGCAATCGCCAACCGCAATCGCTGTTTCATCCCGGTTGAATAAGCTCCCACTAAATCGTCCCCTCGACCCTTCAGATCAAACCGAACCAAAGTTTCTTCGATTTGAGTTTGATTCAAACTAAGCCCTCTTACCTCGCTAAAGAAATGAAGATGCTCTTTACCGGTAAGAGTCAAATAGAGGGCCAAATCCAGCGCCGAGAGCCCAATCCAGTGGCGACGCTCATCCCCTATCGTTGAGTTAGAATTAATGTTGAGGCTAACAATACCCTCGGTCGGCGAGAGTAAGCTGGCGATGAGTTTAACCAAAGTACTCTTACCAGAGCCGTTCCTGCCGGTTACGACTAGCGAATCACCGCTTTTCAACTCAAAATCGAGCTGTCTTATAACCCACCGCTTATCGTATTTTTTACCTAAACTTTCGATGCATAGATTAGCTAGCATTTCTTAATCGAAGTATACCACTGAGTGACACCTAGGGAAACTTTGTTTCACGTGAAACTTGTATAGCTTATCTGTTGGGATTGCGTATTAAGGGAAGGCAAAAAGGAAAAGGCACTTAGGTCCGCTTCTCTGTTGACGAAATAAATCTATCAATGAGAATCACCCTCATGCCATCAGTCAAAACTTGTTGAGTTTTACAAAGGCATCTTTGCCCTGTTCTTAAAAGGATCGTCCAACGAGCTAACCTTTTTTAGATCCGCCTTTTCTGCCGATTTTTGCCATGTGCTCTCGGTCACGAGACACTTCTAAACCGCCTCTGCGTCCAATCTCAGCCATATGGCTTCGATCTTGAGATACTTTCATGCCACCCTTACGACCTGCTTGCGCATGACCTTCAGGATCGCCGTGCCAACCGCGTCCGGATTCGCCAGAAGCGCTTCCCGCGCCTTTCTTTGAAACCTGATCCTGACTCGATGATCCGGCTTGAGTGGGCTTGTTTTCTGTGTTATCAGTATACATAGCTTCCTCCTGGTCTAAACTGCTGACCAATAGATTTGTTTGATACACTTCCCTACGCATTTTAGATATGCACGGTTCCTGCATTTGTGTGCAAACCGAACATTTCGCGTAAAGATGCTATAGAATGAATGAGCATAATAATAAACTAGTTAATTTACCAGGATAGGGTAAAGGCATTTTGCCATATTGCTCATCAGAAATAAATAATGAGTTACCGCCTGTTTATCAACTTCCTGCCGGATGGAATTCATATCGCGTATAATATTAGTGCGAGAAGCTATTCGGGTGACGGCTCTGGAAACAGAGAGGAAAGTCCGGGCTTCATAGGGCACGGCGCCGAGTAACACTCGGTCGAGGTGACTCGAAGGAAAGTGCCACAGAAACATACCGCCCGATTTAATCGTGGTAAGGGTGAAATGGTGCGGTAAGAGCGCACCGGGGTCTGGGGTAACTCAGACCGCCGGGTAAACCCCGCCGGAAGCAAGACCTGACAGGAGGGGACGAGGCTGCCCGCTGACCCTCCGGGTTGGTCGCATGAGCTGTTGGGTAACCACCAGCCAAGATAGATCGTCACACAAAAACAGAACCCGGCTTATAGAGTAGCTTCTCGTACTACGAAAGTGAGCTGATGGCTTTGAACGATGCGGTGCAAATTAGGGAATTGGCTCAGCATGGGCGAGCTTTATTGAGAGTCTTGGTCGAAAACCAGGAACGGTTTGGCGTGCGAAGGCTTTCAGAACAGGAAGCGGCTGCGATTAATGATTGGCGTATTAAAGTGAAGGTGATGGAACTCTGGGATGGGGC
>JBAXQP010000351.1 GCA_037131655.1 bacterium
ATCGTCTCCAGTAATAGTGTCCTCACAACGATGAACTACCGCATTTCCTCCACACTCAATCCGATCTCCAATCTCATAATGTTGCCCAGAAACAGCCATGACTCTCTCTGCGACTCTGAAATCTTCGCCGCGTTTACTATCCAGATACAAATAAATGCTCATAAAAACTCTCACACATTCTGGTTAGGAGTGTCATCTGAGTTTCTTGCTACTTCGTCATCCCAAACAAAAAACCCCGTCCGGGCTGCTTCTTTGCAGGCACGATGAACAAATACGGCGTTCTGTAATTGATAACCAAGGGAAGTTATTGGCCATGTCAAAAAGGCGTTATCCTTTGAGAAATAATCACGATAATCGCGATTGCAAACCGGACAAGTCAACTCCTGCGCGGGACACATATCTTGTTCCTGATATCCGTCAAGAAGAATGTCCCGAAAATATTCAATACCGTTTTGAGGCGGCGGGGCGTGAAAATATCCACTGTGCAGAAAAAACTTAAGGAAATCACGGCGCCATGTTCTACTGCCTAGCGTATTACCCTGAGATACACACTTAACTGCATACTCGGAGAGAAGTTTTGCCCGCGATTGTGGTTCAATGTTCTCGTTAAGAAACCGCAAATCTTCACGGAGCAAGTCGAGCGAATGCGCATTCAAAATGCCCCCTGCCAGATGACAATCGTTAATTGCGGCAAACAAACTATAAAAATCCGCTTTTTGTCTGAACCTTGATTTTGAAAGAGGGAAGGCAATTGGATCAAAGATCTGATTCAAGTCTGCCAGGATAGAGCGGAACCGGGTGGATACGGCATCTTTATCAGCACTTTCCCATTCGGCGAATCTCTGATAGAAGGCGTCCAATGTTTCTTTTTTTTCCTGGGGCCCAGACAGAAGCGATGCGAGCAATTCGGATACATACTCTACATCTCCCATGCGCTTGCTATTCGCCAACGTAAAGATCCGTGCATCCTCAAAAAAGTTTTCTTCTGCGAACAGTTCTGAAAGCCTAAGGAATTCGCCGGGATAATCCGCTCTTCGCAACTCCTGCTTATTAAGCGCAAACGTATACTTATTCACTCTAGAGTAAATATCACGAACAATGTCATCAGAAGCATTCCGGATTTCGTTGACGTCGATCCTATATGACAGAAATTCCTCTTGGATCGTCTGCGGGAGTGCAGAGAATTTATAATTCAAAAATTGACCGCTATAGGGTTCTCCCAATACGAAACCATCGTGAAGAAAAGCCAAAATTGCCTTAATCCTCTGCTGACCGTCAATTACGATTCTGTAAGTATCCGCGTTCCGAACAACTGCCTGGAAAAACAGTTTGGGCATCGGTATGTTTCTCAGAATTGTATCCATGAGCATTACCTTTGCGGCATCTGACCATACCTCCCTTCTTTGAAAGTCTGGTCTTATCTCAAGACGTTGTGTGTTACTCCAATCTCGAATATCCGATATGGGATGAGAGCTCGATATCCAATTCCAACTCATTACATATTCTCCCTTTATTCTACAGCTGACAAATCAGGCATGAAACTCGCTCATCAACTACGTTCTCCATGCCAGCAAACACCTCTACCAGTTTCCTGTCACCACGTTTCATCTGGCGTCGCTTTTTGGCATCCGTCCACCTTTGGATAATGCCTTCGATATTCGCAGGCTTTCGCAGTTCACATAACGGCACCCCCTGGGTCCATGTGAATGTCTTGCCCTCTTTATCGCTGATTTTCTCGTAAGCTTCCGCTTCCGCAAATCGCTTGGGATATTTCTCAAGTAGGCGAACCCATTCAATCTGTTTCTGGAAGAAACAGAAGTAACAACCGGAATGGGTGCGGCCCCATTCCAGATAAGGAGGAAGTCCGATACCACTGTCCTGTAAAATGCGCATCACTCCCGCGTAGTCAATACCGTGTTCCTTGTAGGGAAACACCGCGCGGATGTTTGGCTTGGTGCTGATATAGCCAACGCGGTTCTCGTCAGCCCGTATACCAATGTAGCTAACGACATCATCATTCCCGACGTACTTCTCAAAGGGCTTCAACTTCAGCATCTTGGTGCACCAGCGCATGTTTGGTCCCGGTAAGTACCCGCCGTATACTTTTAACCAATGATCAAAACCGGCCTCAGCATTGATGCGTACGATCTTCTTGCCTAGATACGCCTCAACCCGATTTAGGTATTCGTAGGTCTCGTCAAGCTCTTTGCACGTATCACAGAACACGTATTCCATGTCGGCAACCTTATCGCGCATGAAGATCGCTAGCGCCGTGCTGTCCTTACCTCCAGACAGACTGAGAATATGGCGCGTCTTACTCATGATGGCGCACCGTCTAGTTTCCGCCAAAGCACTTTAGACGCCGCAGCGATCCCAATTCTTCCGTACTCCTTCAGGACCGCATCGATCGCGGCTTCGGCCTGCGCCAAAGCTCGCAGTTCTTTTTCCTGAATCATGATCACTTCTTGTCGTTCTTCGCCAGTTGTCTTCGTCAGGGCGACGCGTATGGCCTCGCCGGCACCGTGCTTCGCATGCTTAAAGCGGACCGCCTCCACCCTCTTC
>JBAXQP010000352.1 GCA_037131655.1 bacterium
TGGTGCAGAAAATTCACGAAGAATTAGTGCGAAAAACACTTGAAGACGCACTCAACCCCGGCAAATAACCAAAATGCCATCCTTGGTATCATAGCTCCAATTTCTTAGCCTGTCGCAGGATTGATACTTTACACTACCGCATTAGTAAAAAATGTGGGTACAGGAATCATGATAGGTGTTGAGAAGCCATCGATTGAACAGCCCCGCAATGACTCATCATTTCTTTCCGAACGTCGCACGGTAGAAATCCCAATTGGCCTCGCCCAAGCCTTTAAGGAGTGGCATCGTTTCATGGGCTACCCCTGGCACCACAGTCAATTGGTGATCGATTTTTAACTTTTTGAGATGTTCAGAATATGCCCGGTTAAGGTCCGCTGTAAAGTCACGCGAACCAACCGCCACCCGTATTTTCAATTTGCCAATGATGGCGGCGGCGTTCTTCTCAGCTATCGTTAGCGGGCTTTGTGCCTTGAAGTAGTCGAGATCGTTCCCGAATGTGTCTTTTAGAATCCGTTCCCTCTCGGCCGGGTTGCCTTTGGCCCGTGGACCTTGGAATTCTAGGTCTAATGGTCCCCCGGCGAGGATTGAAACTGCGCCGAATAAATCTGTGTGGATGACCCCCAGTCGGCCTGCTCCGTAACCGCCCATGCTGAAGCCTTCGAGCATGCGTCCGTCACGTTTCGCAACGGTACGGAACGTCTTATCAATTTCAGGAATTAGTTCCTTGATGAGTATGGTTTCCATCGGTACCTTGCCGTCTTTCGAGTCGCACCACATGCTATTGGTAAGGCCATTGGGGAAAACAACCAGCATCGGCGGAATCTTCTCCTTGCGGATTGCATCGTCAAAAAACTCGCTGAGTGGCTTGATCCCTGCCAATCCCTCGCCCGTACCGTGTAGCCAGTACAGCACTGGAAGACGGCAATCTTTTTCCTTCTCGTAAGCTTCCGGCGCATAGATATGGTAACTCACTTTCGACTTGGCCGTGGCACTGTAGAAGGTTTGGTACTGCACCCGTTGAGCCTTGACTGGCGGTGTCGTCCAATTCAAGCTGGGGCGGCTACCGTTGTCGGATTTTAGTTCCGGTTTTTGCGGTAGGATGACTTGAGAATGCTTTTGGAAGAACTCCCAGATCGTATCGGTCGCATTGAGCTTGCTCTTGATCGGGCCGATCATGCTTTCGGGAAGTGTTTGTATGGCTCCCGGCCAATGATGGCCGTGGCCTTTGAGGTAAATAACCGAGAGCTTTGGCCCATTGTTTTTCGAAAGGTACTCGATCTTACGCAAGTCATCTTTCTCTGAAAGAACCTTCTGCTCTTTCTCGCATCCGATGGCTTCGGCCCATTTTTCCAATTGTTCGACGACGGGGCGATTGCTCCAACTTCCCCAAGGCGACTTAACTTCACCCCCGGCGAGCGGCATCAATGGATCATTGGTTCCGATAATGTAGAGCGTTGGCAATGGCTTCTTGGGCTTCGGGTTATCGACAGCCATTCGTCCAGCAACCATTCCGATTGCGCAGAAGCGATCGGAGAGTTCTGCTGCCAAACGAAATGTCATACCGCCTCCATTACTGTGGCCGGTGGAAAAAACCCGGCTCTCGTCATAAGGCAGCTTTTTCTTCAAATCGTCTAAAAGTTGTCGGATGAATGCCACGTCATCAATCGCTGCTCTTGGTGAACGTAAGTTGAGTTGACCGGAGTTCCATTGGGCCGGGTTCGTCTTGAAGTTGGTTGGTAGTTTGGGCATAGCGCCAAGACCTTCTGGTGCAACAATCAGAAAGCCTTCCTTATCAGCCAGTGTCGCCCAGCCGTCCTTAACCAATGTGGTGGTTCCGCTCCCGCCGCCGCCGTGAAGCAACAGCACTAAAGGTAGTTTGGCGTCTGGCTTATATCCTTTGGGGATGTGTACCTGAGCCACTCGGTCAAAGTCGCCCGACTTGATGACGAGAGTAAACCGGCCTGATTGCGAAGGAGATGGCAAGGTTGTCTTGGGGGAATCTGCCCATGCGACCAGAGCCAGTATGCTCATGGTACTCAAGATGATTAATGGGAATATGTTTCTTTGACGAGTCATTTCGCACCTGCAACCCTTACATTAACCTATTGGGTTATACTACGATAAAACTACCTTAGGCGGGAGTGTGTATGGTTTCAGCCATCTCCTAGCCTATCCCAAGGCTCATTCTTGCAACATGCAATGAGCCAAAAAGTTAAGGTTGTTATACAAGTGCCTCGCTTGATGGTGTACAAGCTTCAGCCGTGTCAATACCCCATTTGGCAAATTTGTGAAGAATTAATGAATTTCGCCAAGACAGGTGTAAATTGCCCAATCTAATGCCATTGTAATTAATAGAAGATTTACTCGCTCTATAAACTAACCATAAATTACTTGCGCTCTTTTAAGGGGAATATGCGATGAACATTAAGAAGAAAAAGAACAGTTTTTTCAGGCCTTCCTTGTTTTTATTAGAAGATAGGATTACACCCTCTGCTTATGCTGAGCCCAATGTAATTATTGCGAATCCCACCACGCATGTTTTGGATATTACTTATGAGGCTC
>JBAXQP010000353.1 GCA_037131655.1 bacterium
CCCGGATGAAGGCAGCCATGCTGGATCACGGCCTTGACGTTCCACAACTTGACGTCCAGGATGGCTACTTTCAGGTAATCCTGCTTGGTCCAGGTGTCAACATCGACCGGCTGCGCACGCCAGCGAAGGTCGCTGGATCGCTCGTTCCGCCCTCTATCGAACAGCAAATGAATAAACGGCAGAAGGCAATTGTTACCCATGCTTTGGTGAATGGTGCCGTAACAAGTGGCTGGTGCCGCAAGCAACTCCTTGTTGCCTACGACACGATTCGGCGCGATCTTCTTGAATTGGTCAAGTTGGGTGTCCTGGAGCAGAAGGGGAAAGGGCGGAGCACTCGCTACATCACCCGAACTGAACCTTAATAATCTACCGATAATCTACCGATATTTTTTTGTAATCTACCGATTTCCCGGCAAACACGCACCACGCCCGGTAGCCAAAAAGAAGGGCGAAGACGGATCGACCCGATACGAGCTGGCATCACGCAGAATCGTCAAGTAATCGTAAAGCGGTTTTCTGTAATCGTAAAACGAGGAACCTGATCTTTATCGGTGATGTTCGCTTCCAACTAGATCCTCTGCAATCGGCCGCCCAGATGAAGATCATAGCCATCATTTTGTTGTCCTGTCTACCGCAGGCCGCCAATCATTGCCGGACGGGCCGGTATTCACTAGAAGTCCGAAAAGCAACGACTTGCGCAGGCAGGGTTTGGGCAGTAAAGTGCTGAAACAACGTAAAAACGTTTTGCATCAAGCATGTATGGTGGAGGGTGACAAGTATGGAAACGAAAACGCTCGGCAAAGACTGGCTCAAGTTCACAAATAACATTTTGCTCCCATTTGGCGCGATTATGTCGGTAATCAGAATCCTCATGCTCATCGGCAATGCGGACTCACTTCCTCAGGGATATGTCGGAGGGCAAGTGCTGTCAGCCCTAGTCAGTTTGGGTCTCTCGGCTGCGCTGTTCTTTGGATTGAAGCAGTTCAAGTCATGGGCGTGGTATTTAATGCTGGTTATGTTAGTGCTTACGCCAATTGGTGCGGCTATTAGCCGGATTCCAGGGAATGCAGGGAATCAGGGAGTAACTGTTGCACTGCTTATCATCGGGTTTTTGGCTTGGACGCTGCCTAACGTCGTGTACTTCTATCGCCGTCGGACTTGGTTCGGAATTTCACCCGACATTCTGGTAACGCCACAAACGCCAAACAATGTGCGGCCACCCTCCTTACCATCAAATAATACCAAGTCGGCTGATAGTGGTCGCGCTTCTCGGCCGCCATCGGAATCTTCTACTTCTGATGCAACCGCAATACCTATCTCGGATATCGCGTATGTGCCGTGTGCTTGCGGCAAGAACAACCGCGCAGGAGTTAAGTTTTGCGGTGCTTGCGGCAAACCAATGCAGTGGGCTTGTTCAGAATGTGGGTCATTGAATGATTCGCCAAATGTCTTTTGTCAGCATTGCGGGCTCGATCATGCTCGGCATCAAGCAGCAAAGGATGAAATAGACGAACTGTCGAAGCGGTTCGACGCCAAAGACTGGAGAAATGTCGTTTCCATAATCAGGAAGTATAAAGCCCCAGAAGTTGCTCAGAGATGCGAGAAAGCGCTCGCGGACAAGCGTTGTGCACTTGTCAGAAATATCTTCTCAGCGATGGAATTAGAGTTAGAAAAGAATCTATTGTCCGCTGAACAGACTCAGTTGTTTGCTTCCTGGGCACAGGTTGCAGACCTAGCGCGGTTAATAATTTCATGCAATCCAGAAACCCTAAGCGCAAATGAAGTTCTTGATAGAGCGATGAAAGGGGTTGCTGAATGCAAGACCATTGAAGAAGCGCAGCAAAAAAGCGCAGAGCAAGCAAAAATCGCAAAGTTGCATTCTTCTTTAGCAGCGTCGGTAAAGAAGGCAACGGAAACTCAATCCGCAAAACAATGGGACCAGGCCGAATCAATAGCTCGCGAAATATTGGCCATACGAAATACAGACCAGGAAGCGTCAAAGGCGCTCAAATCGACATCTTCCGGGCGCGAGATTTGCCGCTTTATATCCGAACTTAGTTCATGCAACTACGAACAGGTGCTCGAGAAATGCAAACTCCTTCGCGAAAAGGTCGGTGATTCCACAATTACCGTAAGCACTTCTTCTTTGAATCATACGGGGCCAATCTCTGCGCTCGAACTTTTAGTGAAAGAAAAACAAACCCAGCAGAAAATACTCATCAGAAAAATAGTCCTATGGGGGTTCATTGTTTTTGCAGTCATCGCTGCTGTTTCATTTACGTATCGCGCGGTGATTCAGCAAAAGGCCAAAAAGATTTATCAGCAAGGAATGCGTTGTAAAACTGGAGAAGGCGGAGTCACGAACCTCATCGAGGCTGAAACATATTTCCGCACAGCCGCAGGCCTTGGCAATGTTGAAGCGATGGTCCAGCTTGGTAATATCACAGAACATAGCGCGAATACTGAGGAGGCAGTACAGTGGTACCGCAAGGCTGCTGAAAAAGATCTGCCGGAAGGGCAGTGTCGCCTTGGCGCATGTTACGAGAGGGGTCTTGGT
>JBAXQP010000354.1 GCA_037131655.1 bacterium
GGGGTGCATTACGTACCGAGAAATGATATTCAAGCGCTTCGAGCGAAGTTTAACAAGAATACGGCCGCGATTTTTATTGAACCTCTCCAAGGGGAAAGCGGAATTCATGTTGTTACGCCGGAATATCTACAGGAAGCGCGGCGGTTGTGTGATGAGTTCGGAGCTTTATTAGTCTGTGATGAAGTGCAGTGTGGGATGGGGCGCACAGGGAAATGGTTTGGCTTTGAGCATAGCGGTGTTGTGCCCGACCTAATCACAATGGCAAAGGGATTAGGCGGTGGTGTCCCCATTGCGGCGGTTCTTGCCGGTAGATTATGTGCCGATACTTTAGTGCCCGGCGATCATGGTTCGACTTTTGCCGGAAACCCGTTAAATGCTACCGCTGCGTTAACAGTTCTTGATATAATTGAAAGTGAAAATCTAATTGTCAATTCCCAAAAAACGGGAGAGCATCTGTTAATCAAGTTAAATGAACTTGTTGATCAGGGGTTACCGATTGTTGAGGTTCGTGGATTTGGCCTGATGGTTGCCGCTGAGCTATCTAAGCCCATCGCAAAGCAGGTTGTTAAGGGCTGTTTAGCGAAAGGATTGATATTAAATGCAACCGGTGATACCTCTATTCGAATATTACCGGCTCTTACTATTACCCCTGAAGAAATCGATGAGGGCCTCGGTATACTGGCTGAAGTACTGAAAGAGATAAATTAGTAGCGCGTATTGCGTAGTACGTATTTCGTATTCCGGAACCCTCCTCTGACTCCGGGCGGGGTGAGGGAAGGGAGGGGGTCTGAAATACTAAAACGCACTACAGACTAGGATTGGAGCAAAAACGATGTGGCAAAGATTTACTGAAAGAGCTCGCGCGACAGTTTTTTATGCACAAGAAGAGGCTTTGCGGCGTGGTGAAGGTTACGTTAGTACCGAGCATCTGCTGCTTGGACTTATCCGTGAGCCTGATAGTCTTGCCGCTTTAGTGCTAGAAAAATTGGGGGTTGTGCTTGACCAAGTTCGTGATGAGATCGAATTAAAGCTCCCACCAAATTTAGATAAGCCTCAAGGGGGAGAGATGGAGCTAACTCCGAGGGCTAAACGAGTAATCGACATGGCATATGATGAAGCTCGGCATCTGAATAATAATTACATCGGAACTGAGCATGTCTTGTTAGGATTGGTTCGAGAAGGTGAAGGGTTGGCTGGGAGAGTGCTTTCAAAATTCGGAGTTGACCTCGATAATACACGGACCGAAGTCACTAGCTTACAGGAGAGTAATTCCGAAACGCCATTAGAAGGTTGTACCTCCGCTCCCCAAGCCGCGTCGGTTAAGCACCGCGTTCATGCTGATGATACCGGCCTTCGAGGGATGTCCGTAACCTCAATCGCTCAGTTCACTCCGGTTCAAGCTCTTGAAGTCATTAACGTAGCTTTGGCTATGAAGTATGAACGAATAAAAGGCGGAGAGCTTATCAAGTTTAAGCGTCCAAAAGTGCTTGCGATGATCTTCGAAAAGCCTTCCCTTCGAACTCGAGTGACCTTTGAAACCGGAATGTTTCAAATGGGCGGTCATGCGATTTTCCTTGGGCCGCAGGACATTCAGATGGGCAAACGCGAAACCCCCTGCGATATCGGAGCTAACCTAAGCCGTTGGGTGGATGCGATTATGGCGCGCGTGTTTCGTCATGAAATGCTTATTCAAATGGATGAAGCATCGAGCGTGCCAGTGATTAATGCGCTCAGCGATTTAGAGCATCCTTGTCAGGCGTTGGCTGACTTGATGACCTTCTATGAGCGAGTTCATGCATTCGAAGGCCGCAAGCTGGCATGGGTTGGCGATAGCAGCAACGTTTGCCACAGTGTTATGTTGTTGTGTGCGCTAATTGGTGTCAATATAAGCATCGCTTGTCCGGAAGGATATGGACCCAATTTAGCAATTCTTACTCAGGCGGAAGCATTCGCTAAGCAATCCGGCTCCATTGTCGAGATTGTTCATGATCCAGTAGTAGCGGTTAAGGATGCGGATGTGATTGAGACTGATGTTTGGACTAGCATGGGCCAGGAAAGTGAAACGAAAGAACGTAAAAAAGCCATGCAGCCCTTCCAAGTCAATAAAGAACTTTTAAGTAAGGCAAAGCCGGATGCAATTGTACTTCACTGCCTACCGGCGCATCGAGACGAAGAAATCACTGGGGAAGTATTGGATGGCAAGCAAGCCGCGGTTCTTGATGAATCCGAGAATCGCCTGCATGCCCAAAAGGCTCTATTAGCGCTCCTACTTGGAGAGGCATAGAAAAGAAATCATATCATAAACTTAAGGAGTTAAAAATCATGGGAAAGATCAAACAGACATTTGCGTGGTGGTGTAATTTTCAAGGCGGTGATGCGAAGACATTTCTGCTCGATGCTAAAAAAATCGGTTACATTGGAACCGAATTCGTTCCGGAAGATCAATGGGATATGGTTGTGGATAACGGTATGCTCGTTTCCGCAGCGCCCGGAAATGATATTAAAACTGGCCCCAACCATCGCGAAAATCATAATGCATTTGAAGATGCGGTCTG
>JBAXQP010000355.1 GCA_037131655.1 bacterium
GTTCTGCATCTGTTCAGCGCCCTATCTCGGCAGCAGGATCGCCGTAGTACCAGCGCCGACTATCGCACCACGCCCGGCCAGCTTCGATGCTTTGCAATGCTCCAGAAAAATGCTTTGCGACGGCGACCCCGGGGGTTATTTCTGACGCTGGGGCAGGGCATGGGGAAATGTCGGGAAGATGCTGGGTTCCCATCAGGTAACAGTAGCAGCGCCTTGCATCAGTCGCTGCATCGCGGTAGCTTGGCCAGAGCCTATTTGATCCCGTGTTTTGCCTTAAGTGATTCTGCTACAAACCGCGCTTCATATACCAATCCCTGTATGGTCGGCTTTTCTTTGAAACAGATAATTGTATTGGTCGTATTGGGATATGTGATGTAAAAACTTTGTCCTCCATACGTTGTTGCGTTTACCAAAACGCTATTTCCGACTGCTCGCGCCGTAGCCGAAGTCGTTGTAGGCGTTACATAGTTAGTGCCGCTGGAGTTGTCCGCCATGTTTGCGATTACGAAATAAGAGAACCCTTTCTGTAAGGCAACTTCTGCACTTCGAAGTAGCGCAAGATCAGTAACTCTTTCTCTTGAATCAAACCCATCGCCCTGAAAGCCAGCTTGAAAGATATTCTCTCCAAGTTGAGTATCAAAATACCCATTGAATCCTGGTGGGGTACTCTTGGGCGTGTAAGTAGAAGCGCAAGCGGATAGAAGCATCACAGACAACACAGTGAAAGTATTTTTAAACAGTTTTCTCATGACAACTCCTGATTAAGCAAAACCTACTCGATTCATGCCAGCGCCGTAGAGGATAGATATTTGGTTAGCATGAAGCAAAGGGTCTATTTGACACAATCAAAAATATACCTGTCAGTATTTGGTGACGTTACAGAATGCACACGAACGGAAAGTCCTCGCTTGGTGCATTCAGCCTCAGCCAATTCCAACGCCTTCTCTATCCCCATGTCAGGGACTCCTGCTCGTACGTCTACGGTGCTAGGAGTGGAACTTGTGACTTGAGCGGCACAACCAGCTATCGTGGCAACCGTAAGTACAAGAAGATGAATGGTCTTAATCGGGTTCATGATTTCCTCCTTCTTTGCTTTGGCTTTGATATAGGGCGACAACTATTCTGCCGCCGGGGTGGGGGAAGGCCAATGACTATGTACTGTTCTTTGCGGTCATTGTAAACATTCAATGGCTCAGTCCAGTGCACCTAGGAAGCTGGAATGCCCTCGCAAACTCTTGGTGGCGTCCTTGCCGGTGTAATGCAACCAGTACCAACCCGCACAGTTCGGCCTGTAAAGCCTTCGCTGCACTGATTACCTCGCTCATGCTCCTGGAGTCGTTTTCATCCATGCCAGAGCCATCTCTCCACCAACCCATGCTCGATGTCAATCGGTTACTTTGATCTTATTGGTATGATTAACGCTAACTCTAGGAGAATGCGATGCGCAACTTTTTGGCTTGTGTAGTGTTGTTACTTCTGGTTGGCTGTGCAAATGTTCAGAAACTACAGGCAGGTTGCGAAGCAACCACCAGCACATTTGCAGCAATGGCTGAATGCCTAAAGGCACAGGTGGCTGATTCGTCTAATCCTCGCCTCAAGAACAGCCCAGAGGTGAAACTATATCTACTCAAAGCCGACCAGCTTACGCAACAAGTTTCTGATAAGAAAATATCTGAGCTAGACGCAAGAGTTGAGCTTCAGCAGCTATTTGTTCAGTTGTACCAGAATGAAAAGAGCAACAGTGCAGCCTCATCGGCAGCGGCAACGGCTGCATATAACGCTACCCGTACAAAAACAACCAACTGTGTTCCAGTTGGCAATTCTGTGAGCTGCACGACGTACTGACGTGGCATAGCGTTCCGCAATTGGCGATCAGGCCGCACCCATGACTCCCGCGTCGTCAATGTTTGATGTACAGTAGAACTGTATAGATAAACAGGTACGCTGATATGGCACACGGACGAAAGACAGGCGGTAGGCAAGCTGGAACGCCGAATAAGATAACGGCGCAATTCAAAGAGGCCGTACGCACGGTGTATGAAGATATCGGGGGAGATAAAGCCTTTGCTGATTTCGCTAGGGCTAACCCCGGTGCTTTCTATACCATTTGCTCTCGCCTTTTGCCCGGTGAGATTTCCGCGCAGAACGGTACAGGCGTTACCGTTATCATTGCGCCCAGAGACAGCGATGGCCGGCTCATTATCGACGCCGACTATGAGCAAGTGCCGCAACTGAACTAATCGCAATACATTCTCGTATCGTGTTCGGCTTCGTGGTCATTGCAATGTCGCTGGCGTCGTGTGTCTCTCGATCAATTCCAGCAGAGCGAAGGCGTCATAACGAGATTTCGGAATCCGAAGCTCGCAGGCGGCTTTGTCTCGGATCGCCAGTGTCAGAATCACCGCGTCGGGATCACCCTCGGCATGGGCTTCCATCGCATAGCGCAGGCCGGGGTCGCCGTGGAACTTGTCGATCACGCGATTCATGCGCCTATCCGCAGCAAACCCGTCGCTGCTTGCCGTTATGTCATTTGCTGCCGTTACAGGAGTAACAGC
>JBAXQP010000356.1 GCA_037131655.1 bacterium
CTGTTGATCGCCGCCTGGATAAGGTCAATCTCCCGCTTTGTCCGCTGGATATCAATCTGAATCTGCAGTAATTCATGCTGAAGCGTGCCAATCTTGACGACATAATCTGCTTCGATATTGGGGATGACAACTTGGGTAAGTTCCTCCCACTCGGCAAAGAGCGCCGCTAACTCTTCCTTCAGAAGCTCACACTCCTCAGAAAGTTGTTTGAATTCCGGGCTTACGTTTATAGAATTCGAATCATCGCTCATATCGGAATCCTTTCTTTGAATACCGCAGTCAGCATGTTTTCAAAATGCGACGCGCTAATGTTCAAATTTTCTCAATAATAAGGTTCTTTACTGCATGGACAAACTCGCTAGTAACCTCCCCATCAACCGGTCTTAAACGCACGGGACATTTATGCCCAACGACCTCAAGAGATATCCCCTCAAAGCTATGGAAGCCGTGAAGAAAACTGAGGTCGATTCCTCTGTCGATGGATGCTCCACCAAGTATAACCCCATTGCGGATCACGCTCGCCATCAAGTCAACCGAATAGTATTCGACTACCAATCGCTTTAATCGGCTTTTCTCAATCTCCAACTCTTTGAGCCGCCTGGCTTGGTCCACACGCATTCTGCCGTATTCCTTCCTCCACCGGTAGAACGTGTTTTTTGTCAGGCCTATCTTCCGAATCGCGCACTCGATCGTTTCCCCTCTGGCGGTCATTACCTCCGCTTCCCGAAGCTTATTAATAATCTGCTCTGCTGTGTAACCTTTCTGTGACATTGTCTGCCTCCCTTATTGACCTTAGCCCAAGAATATTGTAACTTATAAAATGGGCCAGTTTTTGGGGGGCATGTCACTGTTAGAGTTCTATGTTAGTGTTTATATATGCGACTGCTACTATTAATGCATTAAAATCAGCCATTGCTCGATTTCGGTTTGTTGCTGATATGCTTCGAGAGCAAATTGTTCTACCTGTACTATCGTATACAGCAAAACGTTTCTCTGACCGCTTGATCTGCCATGGCAATGGTGACAATCCGCAGTCTTCATGTGGCAATACTGTTGCTTTGCCATTTACACAATTCGCAATGACAGTTAGATCATTCATCGTCCTACAGAGTCTTTCACCACGATCACCGGCTTTTAGGGTATTCTGACTTAGCATATCGACTCGTACAACTATTCGCTTTCCTTCTGCTATAGCAAGAGTCATATCGCCTGTTGCCTTAGCCACCCAATCCATAATTGCCTCCCTTATCCAACCTTTTTTTTCTGTTGTCATAAATGGGATAGTTCTACAATCCAGAGTATCGATCCCTGCAATCATCATAGTCTAAGTCCACCACGTGCCTTACCATCTGCTCGATAACCGATCTTAGCTCCAAATCCTGCAGATACTCGTCTGGAATGGACTGCTGCCCCCAAAGTGTGCCCAAGATATTGCCAGTGATTGCTCCGGTTGAATCGCTATCCCCGCTGTGGTTGACTGCTAATCGAACACCATGGGCGAAGTTCTTCGCCTTAAGGGCGCAGAATAATGAGAGTGCCAACGCCTCTTCTGCCACCCATCCTTCACCAAGCTTCTCTAATGTCTCTGGCGTAGGTACATCGCTTTTAGCATAGTCAAGAGCCTGATCAACTGCCTGCAGAACTTCTTGATGAGAAGGCCACTGCAGTAGCAATTCTCTTGTTGATTCGATTGCGCTGCTGAGACTAATTCCCTGTATAAGCTCATGGATTAGCTGAGCTAAAAAGCCAGACGCAAGATAACCTGAGGGGTGGCCATGAGTGAGCATGGCTAACTCACATCCTGTCTTGAAGCAGTCTAGATCAAAGAAACCAACCGGGGCCATCCGCATAACGCCCCCGCATCCCTTGCTATTGTTGATCGGATCGCTTGGAATTTCGGAGTGATTACTCTCCAAACAAGACAGATGCATTTGGAGTGATGAAAGACAGGAATTCCCTGGGGCGCGTCGAGAGTGCAATAATTTTTGGCTCCAAAGCCATCCACCATAGATTGAGGAGAGCGATTCACTCTTTGAGCGTATCCCTTGAGTACCCAACCAGCGAAGATAAGCGATACGAACAGACTCTGTTAAAGAAGTGGTATCACCTTGAATGTATGCCTTAAGCATTCCTTCCAAGGTGAAGAGGGTCATTTGAGTGTCGTCGGTGATGGCGCCGATTCTCCCATAAGCTAAGGCATAATGCTCAATCCCTTCATTACCGAACTTCGCCCTTATCTCGCTTAGGGACATAAACTCCACTGGCGCTCCCAAAGCATCGCCTACCGCCCCTCCTAGAAGGCATCCCGCTATCCTCTCAATACAATCCATTTTCTAAAACTCCATGGCTGGGCATATTCCCGCGTAGTCACATCGTCCGCACCTGAAGGGATCCTGTTTTGGCTCAAACCTGCGAGAAGAGATGCCTTCTGCAACCGAAAGTATTTCCTCGACGACTTGTGCGAGTTGCTCATCCGTACGGGTTGTTGTTACGATCTCATCTTTTTGCAGGAAATACAAACTGAGCTTTTCTGCTCTTAACCCAAGACCTTCCC
>JBAXQP010000357.1 GCA_037131655.1 bacterium
GAACGATATGTAGGGCTTGTTTCCAGAACTTCGTAAAGTGCGATAGAAACACCAGCCGAAAACGATCATTGTTGGTTAGCTGAGGTCGTTTAATCTGTCGATTCAGCACAATCAGTTGCTGACGCAACAACGCATTTTCTACAACCAAATCCGCACGGCTGCGTGTCAGATCTGAAAGTATGTCGATGATTAAGACTGAAGTGGCTGGTTTTGTCCAGTGTTTGACGCGCTCTTGTAACCAGTCAAGGATTTTGCCCATTTTGCTGCTCCCGGATAATTATGAGGGTAAAATACCATGATAATGGGTGTAGCGCAAAAGTCTGGGTGGGGTGTCATGAAATTAGCAAGTAGCCAGCCAGGCAGTCTGAAAGCGGTCACTGTGTAATTCACCCAAAGCAGCAAGCATGGCTTGGGCATGTTGACGTTTCCACCCGCGACCTTGCCGTTTCATGCGGTGATGCACAACGGTGTTGATGCCGCTTTCCACCGTTCCGCTGCCAATGGGGTATCCTTGACGCCGAAGGTGTGAGTAATCCATGTTGTGTTTGCGCGTTTCAAAGTAAGAGGGTGAATTGCGAATGTCTTCCAGGCAAGTAATTTGATCCCAATTCAGGGCTTGCAGGGCAGTCACGACATCTTCCACGCGCCCATGCCACAAGAGGTCAACTTGTTGTTGCGTCCAGTGTTGTGCTGACGGGGTTCCATCACCGAAGGCGGCTTTGGCGACATTACTTAATCGTCCATGCGCATGCGCCCAATCAATCGAGTAGATAATGCGCGGATAATTTGTAATCGTGATCCGGCTAATCCAAACACCGCCGTCATTCGCTGATCCGAGACGCGGACATTGTTCTACTTGCCGCCGCGCTCCTTCCAAATACTGATGTTGACCCATTTCTTCGGCAATCCATAACCCGACTTGGTAACTATGCTGGCGTAAGGTAATCTGCGGGTCGGGATGCGTTTCCGTTGGGCTGGGCTTTGCCGCTTTTACCTGCACTTCTGAAAAAACACTCATTTTGAACTCTTTCCAGCCTTCCTTACGCAATAAAACCATGCCGCCGTCGGTCGAAATGTTGGCTTGCTGCTTAATCGGAGCTGTGACCGTCACCACTTGTTGCGCCATTTGCGGCGTTTGTGGGTCGTACACTCGCTGTGCTTCACTCACACGCTTTTCTTCCAGTCGTTGCCCGAAGCCTTCCGTGATGCGCCGCAAGCTATCGCTCGACATGCTTCCGCCTGTAGCATCGCTGTACGATTCTGCTGCCTTATCAAACGATTTGGCTTGCAAGCCTTGACGCGTGGCTACTCGCGCCGCGCCTTCACTCCAATGATCGGCTCGTAATTTCAGTTTCAGATTTAGGGGGGAAAAGCGTTTGCCCTTTGCAATTCGGGCAGACGTAATAGGCTCTTTCCAGGCGGCTGTCACCTTCCAGTCCATGAACTCCCCATGGACAATAACCTGCAAATATCATCGCTTCTGCGCATTGTTCGCATTTGGGCGCTTCCGCTTGCATGCCGCTATCGCGTCCATTGACCAATTGCTCCAGCGCTTTTCCCATCAACTCCCGCCGGCGTTTTCGCGCTTCCGCTTCGATTTCTCCGAAACTTGCTTCGGGGTGCTTATCGTACCAAGTTTCCAGTTGCTCATACATTCTTTCGGCTTCTTGCATAAATGCTGCTTTCCGACGGGCAAGGGATTGGGGGCGACTCATCTTGTTTTTCTCCTGTCACCACAGTTTACCCTCTTTAGCTCTTTTCTTCCCAGACTTTTGCGCTACACCCCATGATAATCTTCTTTTAGGTACAGCCACAATCGGTGGTTGGTAATTGAAACGTGCTCAATCGAGCGCGTTTTTGTTCGAATATGTATCGACAGACGCAATGTGGGCAGAGTCTATGCAAGCCTTCAATGAAACAGGCTTGCATTCCCCTTCAGTTTTTCCTCCCTGTGCTGGCTACTTGGTTCATCCGCCAGTTATTTTTGATTTTTAGGCGAAAATTTCGTCAGACGATTCTCCTTCTCACTCCAAGTTGGGCTCGGTTTATTTTATGAATACACGGTACAGCCACAATCGGTGGTTGGTAATTGAAACGTGCTCAATCGAGCGCGTTTTTGTTCGAATATGTATCGACAGACGCAATGTGGGCAGAGTCTATGCAAGCCTTCAATGAAACAGGCTTGCATTCCCCTTCAGTTTTTCCTCCCCCTTCCCTTATAGCAGCGGATAACTGATCAGTTCTTTCACTGACCAGCGCCGTGACGTAAGCCCAGCTGCCATCGCCGGGGTCACCTTCTTATACAGCCTGGGTCTCTGGTTACCCTTTCTCTGTACAGGTTCTTCCATCCTGATCTGCAAACTCTCATGCGCACGCGCAAAATGATAATAGGCCAACCACCAATACAAATGATCCTCTAGCAGGTTGTCGGAGAGAGTAGAGTTACTGCGACATAAAAATGCATAACGGCCATAAAAGGCCTTGGAATTCAATAAAAGCGACGTCAGCAGGCGTGT
>JBAXQP010000358.1 GCA_037131655.1 bacterium
ATCATGTATCTCTCATGGAATAACTGTCTGGCTTTCAATGACATGGATACTTCCTATTAGCGCAATTTATCATTATAATTTTGATACCACCACAAGCATTGTGCCCCACATCGGAACCGAAATTCAAGAAGTGGGGCGATTCAATATTTACCCGGAACCAATATAAAAATGTATTTGGTCCCCGGCCAGGGCAACGACCGCGCCATCTTTATCGCCTCGGCAGCGCAGAATCCCCGCGCCACATTTCTGGCATAGCGGAAAGATGTGGGACGCACACACCCGAAAACAGTTTTCAACCATCCACCCAGCAGGCGTCCAATTTCAGCTACTTGCTCGGAAGCATGCCGGTATTGTCCGGACGTAAGCCATTGCCAACGTTCGCATAAACGTAAGTATAACCGGATTTTCATTAATTCGGCATCCGCAGAGCGTAACTTTTCAGTCCGCAATATGCCGCGATTGCTGTTTGCCTCTACAAGCCGCTCCTAGAGATCTAAGGCAGCGTCCTGTATGCGCCGAGTAACAACAAACCGTTGGCTGCGCGGAAAGTTTAATGTCAACGGTATCAGCCAAGTAATGAAATCGTAAGTACGAATAAATATGGTCATATCTTCAGACATCAGCAGACTCCAACGCGAGTAAATCAAACTCAGATAATAGTGCTCGGCGGAGACCGTAGGTGTCCCCATAGCGAACGTGATTGATCCAGCCTCTGACCGAAGAATTCACTTGTTCCCGGGTACCCAGGCTAAGGATATGCTTTAATTTGCGACGGTAGGATATCAAGTTGCGTCGTTTGAGCCGTCTATGCTCCGGAAAAACCACAAAACCAAGAAAAGGTATTCCTTCGCTTACCGGAAATGGATAAGTGCGTTCTTCATGCAGTGTCAGCCGGTAATGAGCCAAACGCTGAATGACAGCCTCTCGCCATTCCCATAATTCTCGTTTATCGTTACTAAAAAGGAGAAAATCATCTACATAACGTAAATAGCCATGACAACTCAGTTCGCGTTTGATACATTGATCCAACGGATTTAAATAGCAGTTTGCCCACCACTGTGATGTTAAATTGCCGATAGGCAATCCACGCGCCCGATTGACCGCGAATAAATCATCTCCAGGATAATAAACCATACGGTATTCTTCTGATAAAACATCTTTGCCACTTTCCAAGATTAGATCGATAAGCCAGAACAAGTCAATTTCATTGGGAAGCATATTACCTAAAACATTACGCAGTAAAATATGATCAATTGATGGAAAGAATTGGACGACATCGCATTGCAGCACATATTGATAGCGGCGTGCAAATTGTTGGCAACGATCTAATGCGCGATGCATTCCTTTTCCTACCCGGTTGGCGTAACTATCCGCTAAAAACAAACGCTCGAAATAAGGCATAATGATATTACATAATGCATGATGGATCACCCTATCCCGAAAGGGGGCAGCGGAGATCAAACGCCGTTTAGGTTCGTGAATATAAAAACTATGATAACTACCGGGATGATACCGTTTTTCTTTCAGCTCGCTCTGTAATCCCAATAAATAATCAGCTAGCAGATATTCAAAAGCTGCCGTGGATGGTCTACCGCGCTTGCCTCTGGACGCGTTTTCATACGCCAACCAGAGATTATCCCATTCATAGATTTGCTCGAAAAGAATTGAAGAAGTATTCATAAATTTAAAAAAATCGATTCTCCCACGATAAAACCAAAAAAAGAATCAGAGATTCAGAGAGCAGAGAGAAAGAGCTCAGAATTTTGAGATGGGGGACGCACACACCCGAAAACCGAAGTCGAAGTTACGAGGGTAAGTGTAGTAACGGGATGCACAGCGGAGGTTCCTGAGGTTGGAGAGGCTGAAGAAAGAGCCGCCCCGCAGAACCCGCACATCCCGACTACCGCCCTCTTCGCGTCCATCCCCAATCTGATTGGGATAGCCCTTGAACAGGCTGTTCGTCCACTCCCATACATTGCCCGCCATATCGGCACAGCCGTATGGGCTGTCACCTTGGGGGCTGTATTGTCCCACGGGCGTGGTATCTTTGACGTTCAAGTTAAAATTGCAGAGGGTTGCGTCCGCTTTCTGCTTGCCCCAGGGAAAGATCCGTCCATCCGTCCCTCTGGCAGCCTTCTCCCATTCCGCTTCACTGGGCAGGCGTAGCTCACGTCCAGTTACCTCACTTACCCAGGCGCAAAAGGCAAGCGCATCATCCCAATTCACAAATGTGACCGGGTGGGCTGCCTTGTGTACCACATCGCTGCCAGCTCCGCGCGGGTGCTGCCAATCATGTCCACTGCCTTCCTTCTCCGCCGTGGTTTTATATCCGCTGGCTTTGATAAATGCGGCGAATTGTGCCACCGTTACCGACGATTTCCCGATCAGGTATTCAGCCAGATAAACTTTGTGCTGCGGCAGCTCGTTATCGTATGCCTCGGGGTCTTTCTGCTTATCGCTGCCCATCATGAACTCTCCTTCCGGCACGCGTACCAATTCCATCTCCAC
>JBAXQP010000359.1 GCA_037131655.1 bacterium
GTGTTTATCGGCCATTACGCCTGGATAACGCGGTCGCGAGGCGCAATCGTATCGGAGATTCGGGGCTGGTTTGGACCTTATAACTCACCGATAAAATGGATTATCGCCAACTCCTCTCGAGGCTCCCACAGCACACACCAGTCGTACCGGCGATCTCTGACCTGAGTTTTCCAGATATGGGTCCCAGCCTTTGAAATCAACATTTCCGCTCGGGCTTTAGCTGAATCTCCATGATCACAAACCAAATCAATGGCATCGCACACCGCATTTAATAATCGTATATCTGAACCCTGTTCCAGCCCGTTGAGAATTATTTCAACATCAGCGCTGTAGTGGGGCTCTCGAATCAACTCTTAAGTGACCTCTTTGGCCTTCCGCGTTTACTAGGGGCTAGCTTCTTTGTCGCGGACAAAGTATCTATTGATTTCATGAGTCTTGGTCGGCTATCTAGTTTGGCCTGTGCACTCTTTATAACCTTGGCGGGATGCAGCGATATGACGCCTGCATTATCTATCTCTAGCAAGTAAATCCCTGGGGCAACGTTGTTTTTACCTAACGTTGCTCGGCCTCGTTCATCAACTTCAACTATCTGATTTGTTGCCATGTTTATCTCCTCTGCTTTGAAGAGTATAGGGTATTAACCCAAAATGGGTAAGTGGGTCTGTGGTTAGCGCCCGTTGGCGGCCCTGGCCAAGCGGTCTCGGATAGCAACTGCAATCCCGATCCCTATGGGCTGATAAACAACATCTACCAAACCCTCTTAGGGCTTTCCCACTAACTGAGCGGCTAATTTGGAGCGAGATGCAGTCGGCTAAGACTTGAATTGAAGTGATTATTTCCATCGATGGTGTGGAGTGGCACCATCTGCTCCCCAAAGGAGAATTCACCAAAGATCCTTATTGCACCCTCACCACCTAGCTCATTCTGAGCAAGAATAAGCAAACTAATAATTTTTTAGATATTTACACTGCCAAGTAAATATTTGCGGTACCAGTCCACGGTCTTAGTTAAACCATCAGTAATCGAAACACTTGAACTCCAGCCCAAAGCGGTTTTAGCTTTAGTGCTATTGAGATGTTGATCTTTAATCTCAGATTTAGCGGTATTAAGAATTAGGGGTTCAACGTAATTCCCCACTGTTGCCTGACAAATAAATTCGTAGAGAGCTTTAACGCTTAGTGGCTCGTTGCGAGAGAAATTGAAGGCTTCTCCATTTAGTTTTTTCTCCTGAGAGACTTCGGCAAGTTTCATATATCCGCTAATAACATCATCCACGTGAACATAGTCGCGAATGAATGTTCCATCGCTTCGCAAGACTGGTTGTTTTTTTAGCACTAAATCGCGGATGGTTCCAGGAACAATGCGACTCCAATTCAAATCCCCGCCGCCATAGATGTTTCCACAACGGGCCACCGTTACGGGCAAACCGTAAGTATTTCCATAAGACTGAGCCAGTAAGTCTGTGCAAGATTTCGATACATCATATGGTCCATCTCCATGGAGAGGATGGTCTTCAAGGTAAGGCAGATTTCTCGAAGAGCCATAAGCCTTATCACTGGATGCCACAACGACTGCTTTAACCATTCCTTCTGACTGTCGCACGGCTTCGAGCACATTCCAGGTAACCTGAATATTTGATTCAAAGGTAGATATCGGATCCAAAAGCGCAGTACCCACAATGGTTTGAGCGCCTAGGTAAAAGACCTCTGTGCACTCATTGGTATACATAGAGCGGGCGACATCATGGTACGAACTCAAATTTCCGTTCACAACAGAGATGCGGTCAATGTCGCCACTTCTACATAGCTCTGATGCGGGATCGTTATCTAGTACAAGCGCAGTGACATTGGAGCCCTGCTTCAAAAGCTCATGCACTAGCCATGATCCAACTAAACCTGTTGCACCCGTAACTAATACGCTCTTGTCCTTCCAAAAACTCATTTCCAAACCTTCCAGGGTGCATCATTAGAGTCCCAAATTACGTTAAGTAACATCATTTCGCGCACTGTATCCATAGGCTGGAAGAAGCCCTCGTGCTTAAAAGCAACAAGTTGACCTTCGCTTGCAAGTTTTGACAGTGGCTCTTTCTCAAGAATTGAATTCTTTTCCAAGTAGTCAAAGATCTGCGGCTCAAAAATAAAGTAGCCTGCGTTAATCCAGCCCTCAATTTGAGGCTTTTCTACAAAGCTCTTTACTGAGCTGTCATCAGCAAGATCTAAAACTCCAAAGCGAGAGATCGGGTGCACGGCCGTCATTGTTGCGATCTTGCCGTGGGATTTATGGAAGGCAAGAAGTTTTGCAATATCAACATCTGCCAGACCATCGCCATAGGTACACATGAAAGTCTCTTTGCCTACATAATCCCTAACCCGAAGAATTCGTCCGCCAGTCATGGTGTCGGCCCCAGTTTCGGCAATAGTTACAACCCATCCTGATTCTTCTAGAACACCATGTGTGCTTTTCTCCGCTTGTTGCCCGATGTGGACGGTGAAA
>JBAXQP010000360.1 GCA_037131655.1 bacterium
GCATCCTAAAATTGTGAGTATTGATTAAAAGAAGAGTCGCCCTATAAGCCGGATTACGTGAAATCGCAGCGCTTGAAGATCCCAAAATCTATAGCGAACGGACTATTCGCACAAAGTTAGTGATGCGGGTGGCATCACCTTGCGGAGCCTGCCCGCCCATGGACTGCTTCGTATCAACGACCTTCGAATCTGTCCGCTGAGCACCTGCTCCATGTACATCCAGCCACATTCCAAATTGCTTTCCTGTTGCGCGACCAAAGCAGATGTATGCCGCGCTTTTTCCGCTGTCTGATCCAGTTCTTGGGTCGGTTTCCACGTGAGTTGTTGAAGACCAATACCAAGGCCAGTCACGCTGCCCAGCTTCATTTGTGATTTCTGTTGAATTGAAAACTGAATCAATTGATGCAGTGTTGGTCTGGCTTGGAGATTTTGAGTAATCAACTATTCCTTGAAGTTCTTTAACGTCCGGCAAGCGCCAGTCGGAGTGACCTAGGTAATTTTCCTTGTTCTTTTGTTGCACCCACTGAAGGGCTTTTACCCAATCCATACCTTCGAGACTGTCACTTTGACTCCACATGAGAGAGGTTGCCTTATCGGTAACTGTACCGTCCTTGTTGTTCTCAAAGTTATTGACACCATAATTCTTGGCTCCACGAACATAATATATATAGAACTTTGGAGTCGTGATTCCTTCATTCCGATTGCAGTTGGATATCCCTTAATTCTGCCATCGGCAAAATTGACACCAAACATTGTCTGAAGGTATTTATAGACCTTGCCTGAATAGAAAGTTGAAGTAACGATATGGGCATCAATCAGACGGTCCCCAATAGTTAAATCTCCATAACCAAATTCGAAATATTTAGTATCGATATACGGCTTCGGCGAAGTTGGTAGTTCGGCTGCCAGCCCGATATCTACGCCATTGAAATTGATCAATGAGTATGCTTCTTTAAGGGTTGGAATCCGCCAGTTACTGTATCCGCCTACAGTTACATTTGAAACGCTCTCCAGAGCCTTACCAACGCTCATTTGGTCAGAAACATTAATCTTTCCATCACCATTTAAATCAAGTGACTTAGTCCACTGAAGTCCCGATACGAGATCAGTGACGGTCCCATCGCCATTATCTTTATAGGAAGGTCGGTTTCCCGGATTTTGCGCATTCTGGCCAAAAAGTAACGAGCCAACCTCAGGTTGAGAAATCTCATTACCTTGAGCATCCCAAAATGTTTCTTGCCCGGTTCCGACAACACGATATGTATTAATTCCTGGTGCAGTGGATGTGGAAGCAGGAACAGAGACTGTACGAGATTCATAGACAGCTACAACAAGGCCCACAAATAGGATAAGTAAGGTTAGAAATCCAGCTAAAACTCTTAGCAATAGTTTTCCAACCTTGCTTTTTCCAAGAGTTATTTTCATAGTTAAATACCTAAAGCTGCCCTCAATGCAGCCTCGGTAATTCCCAAATTCTTTGCAGCAAGTGCAAGATTTGGTGGGTTCTGGCCAGCAAAGGCTGCCTTCAGTACGTCTTCGGTAATTCCAAGCTTCTTGGCAGCAGCTGCAGTATCAGGCATCGGCATCTGACCACCGCCCATAGGTGGCATGGCTTGGATCTGGCTAGCATCTACTTTTCCATGGAAGCATGCGATTGATGAACGAACATCAGCAGTTCCTAGGAGTACGTAGTGATAAATACCTTTGGGAAATTCGGGGGTTGCACTGTTTATTCCATTGCATTGATCTAGATTCTTAGCAGTAATTTGCTTTCCTTTAATATCTCGATCCCCATAAATTGGGAATCCATCAAGTGCGAAACCGATTACATGTGAAGGCTTGGCGACTTTATCTACTTTGGCAGTCACACAGACGGAGAGCCCGTGGTAGTGATAAGCACCTGAATCGGGAATCGGATGGCCAGCGCACTTATCTACAAATGATGCCGTGATTCCCTCGGAATTTGTGATTGTAAAGTTATTGGCCATTGCGACAGTCTTGTTATCGCCCTCAAATGGGTTATAAATAACAGCACCTGAAATCATGACACCAATTGATCCCAGTGAGGTCGCTGTAACCGCTGATACGTACTGAGGTGTATTTGGAATCGTGAATTTGTAAGACTGAGCCTTAGTTGGGTCTTTGACTATTTTTGCGGTTGTTGAATCTGGAACAACCACATCTTGCGAAATTGGTACTGCGTAGTACTCATCACGAGCATGATTTGGAATTCCAGTTGGCTCCATCACGATTGAAGATTTCCCGTACGTGAGTTTCACGGTCGGATTCCACTTCGCTGCTTTTGCAGCACTTACTACAGAAACCGACTTGGACGTACTTGCCGCATTGGCCGCATAAAACACGACGCTATTAAGGGCAATTACACCGATTCCGATCAAAGCGATTACTAACTTCTTCATTCTTATATTCTCTTTTCTAATTAGGGTAGTTGATAGATGTTTTGTAAAAACGTAGGAATTACT
>JBAXQP010000361.1 GCA_037131655.1 bacterium
ACCATCATCCAGGTCTCTTGTGGAGGTAAGTTCGATGTCTGCGGAGGCGGTGGCCGGGCAAGGGTTTGCTCCATGGTACGGCTGGGGTTGGGGTTGGCTGACTGTTCGGCCCTTAAGTAGTCATCATCCACTTGACGTGCGATAGCTTGCGTTTCCTCTTGCCACCCCTCCATCGTAAGCTCTCCGCGTTTGATAAGCTCATCACGCAACAAATTGATGGGGTCGCGGCCCAGCATTTCTTCGATTTCATCAGTCGAACGATAGACACGGTGATCATCCGAAGAAGTATGTGAGGTAAGGCGATCCAATTCAAGCCATAAAACCATTGGGCCTTGACCGGAGCGAATCTTTTCAACCACTCTTCGCCCTTCATTATAAACTTCAAAGGCATCCCGCCCGTTGACTTTCACCATACAATCCTTCGAAAGAGCGCCGATATTCCAAGGCGTCATTTTCGAAGTGGGAGTGCTAATACCATAGCCATTGTCTTCGACTACAAAAAGGAGGGGTAGATCTTTTTCGAGGGCAAAGCAAAGCGACTCATAAAACTCGCCTTGTCGAGTTGTTGCATCACCGGTACAACAAATGGTGATTGCGCCATTGCCATCGAGCTTATTCGCCCAGGCAGTTCCTGCTGCTGGTAGAAATTGCAAACCTGTTGGCGGCGCATTACTGAAAATGTTGAGATTAGGAGCGCTGAAGAAGGAAGGCATCTGACGGCCTATACTGCTGGAATCGTTTTTGCCCAGATAAGCTAATGCAAGTTCGTAATTAGTTACCCCGCGAACAAGCGCCAGCGCACGATCGCGATAGTAGAGGTGTAAGTAATCTTTGGGTTCGAGACAGTACATCAAAGCTGCAACCGCTTCATGACCAGTGCTAGCTACACCGAACCAACCCTTCCCCTGCCGAATAAGAATTCCTTCTCGTCGGTCACCCTCTCGCGCCAGAGCCATGATCCGAAGTAGCTCCAACGCCGGCAACCCTTTATCTTTGTGCTGATTATTCATCCGGCTATCGTCCTTGACGAAGTAGTGGCAAAGTGCCCATTTAGGAACAGATTACCCCAACCCCCCGCCATTTTGCACTCCAAATATGCGCTCATTATCAAGTACCTTCTTAACCTTAGCCCAGATACCACTCGAAGTTGAGTTGACGGGGAAGCGTAACAATGCTACAATAACCGCAAGTACTTATTTAGTGGTCACACGTTAAACGGGTGATTGATACGGAGGCGTCTTATCAGTATGTTTGCTTTGAACTTCTATACCGACCTTTATGCCGAAATGCTAAGAACTAATCGCAAAACGGCAACTATCCGACTCGGGGATAAAAAGCATAAATACACCTCCGGCCAGCTTGTTTGGATTACGGTCGGTCAACGATTTGGACGTCGCAAGAAGCTGTTTACCGCGATGATCGATAGGGTTGATGTGAAGCCTTTATTAGAGCTCAGTCCCCGTGACATCGAACGAGAAAACCCCGAATTTCGCTCCATCGAAGACGTAACTCATCTGATGAATTTAATTTACGACCTCGAAGTATCCCCCGAAGATGTTTGCACGGTAATTTACTTCTCACGTATTGATGAGTAGTTAGCGTTCAACGGGCATCATTTGGCCGGCTTCGTCGCTATGTCCACCAAGCGAATCGATTGGCTTCCCATTTACGAGAATTCGAATTCGTTCGACATTCGAGAATTGGCCCGCTGTTTTCCGAAGACTTCGCAAAATGGCCGCTTCATCATCGGAACTCATCCCGCTCTGAATGGCTTCATTAAAGTCAATTTTCGCCACTCCATTTTCCAGAGATGCTCCTAACAACTTCGTACCCTGAGGAAATTGGGGCGTTCTCCGAACCAAAATAGCAATGGCAGTATTAAGTGGAACATCTCCAGGAGAAAGAGGGAAAGTTACGTTTCTGAGTGTAAGTTGGCCTTTGTTCCAATCAGGAAGAGACACTATTACAGTTCTGCTTCCAGAATAAGGCTCAGTAGGTTCTCCTAAAACCTGCGCAGGTACTTCATGCGCAGTTCCTATCGGAGTGGCTTGATTACGGTAAGCAATCTTAACATAAATTGCCAGCGCAAGCGCGAGCACCAGCACACCAAACCATATTACCGTAAGATAGAAGCGTACGGACTTCATTCATTTTCCTCTTATTTTCGATCTTGATCAACTGGATCGGGACGTTGCAAAGCGATATTATCACCATCGCCCAAGTAGCTGCGAATCCCAAAAGCAATCGCTTCGGCCATCTTGCCTTGCCACTCTTCATTGAGTAAATACTCACGATCATTGTCGTTATTTATATACCCTACTTCAACTAACACAGCAGGCATAGAACTTGCGCGAAGAACGGCAAAACCTGTTCCATAAATAGTCTTGTCACTTCGAATTCCGTTATTTGGAAGCTCATTAACGATGCCTATTTGAGCTTGGATAGCCATAGCTAATGCCGCGCTACTGATTTC
>JBAXQP010000362.1 GCA_037131655.1 bacterium
ACTGATTTTTGAGGAATTCTGCTGACATCGGTGACATAAGCAAACCCGCCAAACCGGAACGCCCAAATTGAAAAACTGCCGTGGTATACCTTCAAAGGCTCAACTTTAAGTCCATTCACCCTAAATGGCCCATTAATAGGCATTAAATTAATATTCGGCTTCCCGCCTGCAAGCTGAGTTTGTTTGAAGGCATATCGAAAGACCCGTTTGATATCATTCAGTACTTTCTGCTTGCCATAGATAGGCATCGCCTTGCCGCTCAGGTCATTAATGCGCCGAATATCGTCCAGTCCAAATACGTGATCCGCATGGGTATGGGTGAATAGAACGGCATCGGTATGAGTAATCCCATTTTCGATAAGCTGAAGACGCAACTCCGGCGGGGCATCGATAAGAACTGTAGCATCCCCCTCACGAACAAAAACAGCCGTCCGATAACGCCGATTCTTTGGATTGGTCGAAGTACAAACCTTGCATGAACACCCAATCATCGGCACCCCATGCGAAGTCCCACTCCCTAGAACAAGTATCTCCAAAATTTCACTCCCACAGCACGAAATTCTTCCATTCTTATACCCTTATTTCGCGCCGTGGGATTTTAATAATTCTATGACATCTTTATGCGCCCAACGCAGAGGGGTCATCTCGAAATCGTCTTTGGCGTTAACATCGGCGCCTTTGGTTATGAGGAGCTCAACCATCTCTTTTTGACCTCTGACCGAAGCAACGTGAAGAGGGGTTGTTCCGTCGCTATCTTTTGAATTAATTTCTGCGCCCTTTGCAATGAGTAATTCGGCAGGTTCTTTTCTGCCTTGAAACGCCGCCCAATGGAGGGGAGTTTCGCCTTGATTGCTTTTGGCGTTTAGGTTCGCTTTGCCAGTGATTAGCGCTTCGATTAGTTCCTTCTGACCATACCATACGGCCCAATGTAAGGCGGTTATACTTCTTGGGTCCTTTGCATTGACATCTGCGCCTTTGGAGATTAGCAGAAGCGCAGCCTCTTTCTGGGCTCTTTCGGCGGCGACCAAAAGTGGGGTTCGATTGTTTTTATCCTTAACATTGACATCAGCCCCCTTTTCAATCAGGGACTTGCATAACTCAATATCCCCCACCTCTGCCGCTTTATGGAGCGATGTCCTCTCAGCCTCTCCTTTATTAATCGTCTTATCCGACTGCCCAAATAAGCAGAGAGTTAAGGTGACCAGTATTAATATCAATGCCCCCGTACGTATAGAAAACATACATGCAGCTCCCGTTTAACGTTAATGTCAGAGTTTCAGCCTGTTTACTTATTATTGGACGAACCAAAGAGATCAGATGTTACGTATGAACGTTGTACTCTATTACGTATTATATTTTATATCAATCTGGCCCAATTCAGGGTATAAGTATTATTCGGACGCGCAATTACTTCTGCGTTATACCCCATGCCCTAAGGGAGATTAATCGTGCCTTCTGCTGAGCAAATTAATCGGATGACACACCGATTAGCAACTGAAAAGGCAGCATTATTCCAAAACGAAGTGCTCCTTCCGCAAATGGCAAAGATTTTACAATTGCCAATGGCAGATGCCGCCACCGTTCGTGATGCGTTTAGCGAGCCTTATGCGTCTTTGAGAGTAATTTACGGTCATTATGCCTTCTCACGGCGCGGAATGGAACGAACGCTCTACGCACAATTTGCGATGGAAGCCCTCCTTCGCACTGTCGGATCTCCTGATAAAATCGAGAAATTCCTTCGGAACGGTAAGCCGGAACATATGTGGACAAGCTTTGAAGATGTGTGCCGCGAAAACAGCCGCAAGACCAGTGAGCAGCTTAACAGGGGGATGCTGGAAGGTTTTATTGAGATGGCGCAGGAAATCTACACGCAGGATAGCGTCGGTAGTATCTTCTCATGGGTTCAAGAAGGGGTCGTGCAAACGCGCCATATCGAACAGCAATTCCTGCGAATGGTCGATATCCGAGGAATTGGTCCCAAGTTAGCTTCGGTGATTTTGCGCGATGTGGTCTGGATGTTTAATTTAGAAGGCGATATCGAATGGTCAGACCGTCTATTCTTACAACCTATCGATATCTGGGTGCGCAAGTTGGCGGATTATATCACCACCGAAGTCCATAGCGAAACTACCGCCGACTGGGTGATTGCCGGTAAGTTAGCGAAAGCCGCCCGGCTTGCAGGTGTCTCCAGTGTGGCTTTGAACCACGGCATCCAATATTTCGGCAACAACGAAGTCCGAAGTATGCCAAACCTCCAAGAAGCTGTATATGGCCTCATGTCAGCCCCCACCGGCCCCGCCTCTGACCGGAACAGAGCCTTCAAACCACCACGATGATAAAGTTTTACTTGTATTCCCCTTAGGTATAATAGTCCCAAGCACTGCTATTGACAAGGAGCTATTATGCATAACGTTTTATTTGCCTCTGCCCATGTGGAA
>JBAXQP010000363.1 GCA_037131655.1 bacterium
TTATTATATTGCGCGCTTTCGCTGGTGGATGTACTGCGATGACTGGAACTGAAGCTGTAAGCAATGGCGTCCCCGCCTTTAGACCGCCCGAATCGCGAAATGCTGCTATTACGCTTCGATGGATGGCAATTATCTTGATCACGATGTTCCTGGGAATCTCATACTTAGCAGGACATCTACCGATACTGAACCTCTTAAGTGAAAGCAATTCACATTCGCGTACAGTGCTCTCACAGATTGCTGCCAATGTGTTTGGCTCAACAAGTTATTTCTTTTATTACATCCAGATATCGACGTTTCTTATTTTAATTCTTGCTGCCAATACAAGTTTTGCTGATTTTCCCCGTTTAGCAAGCATTATGGCTCGTGACGGTTATCTACCACGTCAATTTGCTCGTCAGGGTGACCGGCTTGTATTCCAAAATGGGATTATCATATTGGCGTTAACTGCCTGCTTATTGGTTTGGCATTATCGTGGGAAAGTCGATAGCTTGCTTCCGCTTTATGCGATCGGTGTTTTCACCTCCTTTACTCTCTCCCAAAGCGGCATGTTTATTCACTGGAAGCGATTGAATGATAAGGGTTGGTTGCGGCGAGCCTTGATTAACGGCTGCGGGGCAATCATTACAGGCATCGTATGCATCATTATCATCACTACTAAGTTCAAAGAAGGCGCATACATTGTCGTCATCCTTCTCAGTATTCTTTTTGTCACTTTCAAAGGCATAAAACGCCATTATGTTAAGAGTGCATTACAACTTGCCTTGCCCAGACGTTATGAATCGCATGAGACCGTGAATACTGTGCTATTGTTGGTGCCGCGTATACACCAGGGGATTTTGGCCGCTTTCGAATATGCGCGCTCTATTGGTTTAGACTGTCGGGCTGTGCATGTGAATATTAGCGCCGATCCTCGACGTCTTGAAGTGATGCGTAAAGACTGGGATAAGTTTGCCAAAGATATTCCTTTGGTAATACTTGAATCTCCATTTCGATCTTTAGTCGGCCCTATTTTAGAGTATGTCGATGAGGCTTTAAGCGAGCATCCAGACCATGTTATAACGGTTATCGTGCCTGAATACGTGCCTGGAAAGTGGTGGCATTCGATTTTACATGAGAACGCGGCTTTTCAGCTCAAACTTGCATTATCCTCGAGAAGAAATGTTGTCGTTACCAATGTCCGATATTTCCTAGGTTAGGTTGTATGCTATAATCGCTGAACTTAACCGGAAATTCATTTTGAACAATGCTTTCTAGACTAAAAAGGTTTCTTTTTGGAATACCTATACGAAGCGAACATGCCCATCATGAGCGATTAACTAAGTTTCTCGCCCTACCGGTGTTTTCGTCGGATGCTCTTTCCTCGGTTGCATATGGAACCGAGGAAATACTTCGCGTTTTAGTACTTTGCATACCTTTTGCGATGAGTTGGAATCAGGTAGACCTATCAACTTTAGAGAAACTGATTCCCATTAGTATCGGCATCGCAGTCCTCCTCATTATTGTCGTCATCTCATACATTCAAACGATATTTGCCTACCCAGGGGGTGGAGGGTCCTATATTGTTTCTTCTGAGAACCTGGGCAGCGTGTTTGGACGAATTGCCGGTGGGTCGCTTCTAATTGATTACACTCTTACTGTAGCGGTAAGTATTTCGGCGGGTGTAGCGGCTATTGTCTCAGCTTTCCCCGGCTTAAGTGGTCTTGCCGTTGAGATAGCATTAGCTTTACTGGCGATGATTACTTGGGCAAACTTACGAGGTGTTCGCGAATCGGGCGCAATTTTTGCTTTGCCGACTTATTCATTTATTGTGGGAATTTTTATCATGCTTGGGGTGGCATTCTGGAAGTTTGTAATAATGGGACAAACACCGGCAATACCACATAATATTTCCCCTGCTGAAATCCTACCAACTGTTTCTAAAGCTGTTGAACCAATCACTCTTTTCTTTCTCCTACGAGCTTTCTCTGCAGGTTGTACAGCTTTAACTGGTATTGAGGCGATAAGTGATGGGGTGGCTGCTTTTCGAAAACCAGAATCTCGTAACGCAGCAATTACGCTTGGGGCCATGGGATCGCTACTGGTAGTTATGTTCCTTGGGATAAGCTGGCTTGCGAACTTTTTACACATCATGCCAATTACAGAAGGGCCACACTATCAGACGGTCTTGTCACAGATTGCCCGAGCGACATTAGATTCCGGCGGTCTCTATTTCTTCATCCAAATAGCGACGATGTCGGTTTTAGTGCTTGCAGCGAATACCGCATTTGCTGATTTTCCTCGTCTGTCATATTTCATGGCAAGAGATGGCTTTTTACCACGACAACTCATGGCTGTCGGTGATCGCCTTGTTTATCAAAATGGTATTGTGACCTTAGCGGCAGTGGCGGGCTTTTTAATCTGGACGCATGAGGCGAATGCCCACC
>JBAXQP010000364.1 GCA_037131655.1 bacterium
GTATTTGAATCTGCATCCTCTTACCGTGCATAAGTATGCGCGGGAAGGCAAGATCCCTGCATTCAAGATTGGGACTGATTGGCGGTTCCATAAAAAGTATATTGAACGCTGGATCAAGGCGAAAGTATCCTCGAATTTTAGTGGACGTGAACCAAAACGTGCCGCTTTGGATCTTTAAAATAAGCTGAGGATGCTTTTTTGGTGGAACGACGAGTGATGAGGAAATGGGATACTGGATCTTACGATTTCTGTTTATAGTATTATTAAAAATATTTTTTCGTTTTCGTGTCGAGGGAAGAGAGAATCTTCCCCGTAAAACCAATTTTATTGTTGCGGCAAACCATGCCAGTTTCTTGGACGCTTTGGTGGTGGGGACAGCTATTGGGCAGCGCACCTATTGGATCGCTTCGCGAAAATTATATCGGGTGCTATGGTTACGGGTATTTTTCATGTTGATTGACGCAATCCCGAGCGGGAATGCGTCGCGTACGGTTGTGGCGCTCTTGGAGCGCAATAAGAATGTCGGGCTGTTTCCCGAAGGGCACGTGACGCGGGATGGACGCATGCATGAATTCAAAAGCGGTGCAGCGCTTATGGCAATAAAGACTGGCAGGCCGATCGTGCCCTGTGCGATTATCGGTACGTATGAAGCGTTGCCGATTAATGGGAGGTTCCCAAAATTGTTCTCTCCCATAACCATAAAAATCGGTAAACCAAAATATCTTTTTAAGGAGTTCGATGAGGTTATAGATGATGTTCGTCTGCAGGAGGGAATGATGCGGATCAAGAAAACGATAAAGGAGCTCATGCATGCCTGTTGAAAAACACATTTTAGAAACACGTATTACCCGTCTTATTCATGCGCCGAAATGGCGTGTCATTCGCTTGGTCACCAAAGTCTGGGATTTTCCATCGTTTGTGCCGACCGTCAAAGAAGCTACTGTCATTCATAAAGCGCATAATCATGTCAGGACGAAATGGCATATTCAGGTTGATAGCGTACCGATCAAATGGGTCGAAGAAGATACCCTGGAGCTTGAAAATGGTTGTATCCGTTTTAAAGCTATTGAAGGGGATCTGGAAACGTTTGAAGGGGAGTGGTTCTTTCGTGATCATCCTGAAGGCACGCATGTTGAGATCGTGGTGCGTTTGGCGGTGGGGATCCCTGCTATTCAGGAATTTGCCGATGCCTATATTCAGAAAATGGTGCGGCGTAATTTTGAGGCGATCTTAGAGTCTGCGGATACGCATTTGATCTCCATGCGTTATCAGGGGTTTAAACAGGGCGACCTGGATAAAGTGGCTGGATTCGGGGTGATCGGGCACTTCTATAATTTTAATCATCTGGTCAAATGTTTCCGTATGTTGAGCCCTGAGATCAAACTTCCCTCCCGGGAATTTCTTGGGCAGTTGTTCAGCATCACGCCTTCTTTTAAACTGTATGATGTCGAAGATTTCCGTTCGAAAGCTGGTGCCGTCACCCGGGGGTGTTTTATTGTGGCGACATTTATTCCGGATATGATCGAGAAGGATATGTGGGCGATATTCTCTAAGGTCGTGCGCGCCTGTAAGATCGCGGAAAAACATGGGGTGGGAGTGGTTACGCTGGGGGGGTTCACCTCAATTGTAGCAGAACGTATCGGCCATGAGATCGCCAACGAAGTGGATGTGGCAGTAACGACGGGCAACACCTATGCCTCGATCATGGCGATTGACGGAATCCTGGAAGCAGCGCGCCGGGTGGGGTTGGATCTCCGCCGTTCGAAAGCGGCGATCATTGGTGGTACCGGCGATATAGGCAGCGCCTGCGCCCGGTCTTTGACCGAGTGTATGCAGCAGGTTACTATAACTGGCCGCAATAAAGGAGGGTTACGTACGCTGCACGCTGAGTTGAGCAAGCGCCGCAAGGCCCGTATTGTTGCCACTACCGATAATCGCCGGGCAGTGCGTGATGCAGATATGGTGATCACGGCTGCTAGTTCCACGCAATCTATTTTGGAGATCAGCTGGTTTAAGCCCGGAGCGGTGATCTGTGATGTTGGTTTTCCGAAAAATATCCCCTACGTAGCGCAAAGCAGAGGGGATATTTTTATTTTTTCTGGAGGACTTGCCAAGTCTCCTACACCGATCAGTTTTCCGGTAGATACGGGTCTGCCTGCTAAGGACGCGTTGTATGGTTGTTTTGCTGAAGCGATTATATTAGCTTTGGATAAACGGTATGAGAGTTTTAGCTATGGGAGAGGCAATATCACGCTGGCGAAGATGGAAGAGCTGCGCGCGATCGGCGCCAAGCATGGGTTTGGTGTTTCAGACCTGTATTGGGGGGATATGCCGGTTTCTCCGGAATTAATCGAGAATGTAAAGGATAGGGTGCATGC
>JBAXQP010000365.1 GCA_037131655.1 bacterium
ATTTTGGTGGATATGTTGAACGGCGCAAACGTGTCAGACATCGCAATTAAGTTCCATAATACTCTTGTGGAAACTATCATCGCTGTCGCCAAGTCTGTTAATGAGAAGCAAGTGGCCCTCAGCGGCGGGTGCTTCCAAAACAAATACCTCACCGAAAGAGCGATTGCGCGCCTTCGAGAAGAAGGTTTTACCCCCTATTGGCACCGGCTCGTCCCGCCAAATGACAACGGGATTGCTCTTGGACAGATTATGGCAGCGCTTCGAACGCCTGATAAGGAGTAAGCATTATGTGCTTAGCAGTTCCTGGAAAGATATTAAGCATCAGCGGAGATAATCCAATTGAACGCACTGGCAAAGTGGACTTTGGCGGGGTGGCCAAAGAGATCAGCCTCGCCTATGTTCCCGAAGCAAAGATCGGCGACTATGTTATCGTTCACGTCGGTTTCGCACTAAGCACGCTCGATGAAGAGGAAGCGCAAGAAGTATTCAAGACAATCAATGAATTGGAATTATTTCAGGAATTGGGTGAACAGCCCAAATGAGATTTGTTGACGAATACCGCGCCCCGGAAGCAGCACATAAGTACGCACAAGCCTTAGCCGAAATCACCACTAAGCCATGGACTATTATGGAGGTATGCGGCGGACAAACTCACGCCATCGTCAAGTTCGGAATTGACGAGCTTCTTCCCAAATCCCTCACCCTGGTCCACGGCCCCGGCTGTCCGGTATGCGTCACTCCAATTGAATTAATCGACAAGGCTATTGAATTGGCATCTCGGCCAGATGTGATTTTCACCTCTTTTGGCGATATGCTGCGTGTTCCTGGAAGCGGTAAAGATCTACTCAGTGTCAAAGCCGAGGGCGGCGATGTGCGCATCGTCTATTCGCCCCTCGATGCATTAAAGCTGGCACAGGATAATCCGGATAAGCAAGTCGTCTTCTTCGCTGTCGGATTCGAAACCACTGCGCCCGCCGCCGCAATGACCGTCTATCAAGCTCATAAAAAGGAGATAATGAACTTTACTATTCTAGTCTCCCACGTGCTTGTACCGCCGGCGATTGAAGCGATTATGTCTTCCCCTAACCGAAAAGTCCAAGCGTTCCTTGCTGCGGGCCACGTTTGCACGGTCATGGGCTACACCGAATACGAACCTATCGCTGTCAAGTACAACGTTCCCATTGTGGTGACCGGTTTTGAGCCGTTAGATATCCTTCAAGGCATCTATATGTGCGTCAAGCAGCTTGAAGAAGGCCGTTACGAAGTCGAAAATCAGTACACCCGTTCTGTTCGCCGCACAGGAAATGAGCCTGCCCAACAGCTTGTCAGTGAAGTGTTCAAAATAATCCCTCGTAAATGGCGCGGTATCGGCGAAATCCCCCATAGCGGTCTAGGCTTGAGTGAGAAATACCAAGATTTCGACGCTTCCCGCCGCTTCGGTTTAACTGAATACACAGTCGAAGAATCAACCATATGCATCAGCGGTCTGGTACTCCAAGGCCTAAAAAACCCTAGGGATTGCCCCGCCTTCGGTACCCAGTGCACCCCTGAACACCCCCTCGGCGCAACAATGGTATCCTCCGAAGGCGCCTGCGCAGCGTATTTCAGGTACAGGAAAAAGTAACGAAACAAACAACGGAATTGCTCTATGAACATTAACTCAATTGACGGCCCCGTCTGTCCCATACCGATAAGCCAATATCCCAACGTACTTCTCGCCCATGGAGGCGGGGGAAAGTTGATGCACAATTTAATCGAGCAGATGTTTATGGCTTCATTTGGTGGTGAAGCCTTAGGCGAGCGGCATGATTCGGCTGTTTTGAATGTCGAAGCCGGGCGATTGGCATTTACTACTGACTCTTATGTGGTTCGGCCTCTGTTCTTTCCGGGGGGGAATATTGGGTCTTTGGCGGTATATGGGACGGTTAACGATCTTTCAATGGCGGGAGCACGGCCTCTTTATATTAGTGTGGGCATGATTTTGGAAGAAGGATTGCCGATGGAGACGTTGTGGCAGATCGTGCAGAACCTTCAAGCAGCAGCGAAAGAGGCGGGGGTTCAGATAGTCACTGGCGATACCAAGGTGGTGGATAGAGGCAAAGGGGACGGTATCTTTATCAATACCGCCGGTATCGGGGTTATTGAGCATGAAATTTCGATTGCCCCTAAGAACGTGCGCCTAGGAGATGTGATCCTCGTCAACGGTGATATCGGACGGCATGGGATGGCGATTATGGCAGTTCGCGAAGGGTTGGAGTTCGAGACAAGTATAGAAAGCGATGCAGCCCCGCTTAATGGCATCGTGCAAGAGCTTCTAAAAGCCGGTATCGAAATCCACTGCATGCGCGACATCACCCGCGGTGGCCTT
>JBAXQP010000366.1 GCA_037131655.1 bacterium
ATCGAAATCATCTGGCCTTTCTTGATCATATGCATGAGTTCGATACCTTGCAAGGTGACCCTGTCCGAGGGAAAGGATTTAAACCCCATCATTGGTTGAACGATCCGTTTGATAGATCGATGATCTTGCTCAACTAGATTGTTCAGGTACTTGATCTGGCGTATCTCGATCTCTTGACCGGTTTCTTCCTTGAGTGCCTTGATAGCTGCGGTATTGGCGCCGCTCTTATCGATCGTGACCTTGTCCGGTAGATCATGTTGCCGAACCGCTTTCTTGAAAAAGCGCAGAGCGGCTTTCTTATCCCGTTTGGCCGTCAATAGAAAATCAACGGTTTGACCTTCCTTATCGATGGCACGGTAGAGGTACTTCCACTTTTTCTTGATCTTGATGTAGGTCTCATCCATCCTCCAACTCTTGCCGACCGGACGCTACTTGCCTTTTCGAAAGACTGCCTCCAACTGCGATGTGAACTTTTAGACCCAGCAGTAAATGTTGGAATGATCAACCTCGACGCCGCGCTCGCGCATCATTTCCTCAAGGTTACTGTAGCTGAGCGAATAGATTAGATACCAGCACACACAGAGCAGGATGATGTTTTTTTCGAAGCGGTGTCCTTTGAAGTCGATCATGAGGGTAGTTTAAGCTGTTTTTGGGGCACTTAGTTTACCGTAAGTGTGGCTTCCTCTGCTAACGCAACAGAACCGCTTATCATGCCTTTGATTTCGCAAAATACGCCTCGCGCTATCTGGCGGCGTTTGTCTATCGCTTCAACCGTCGCTTCCAGCTCGATACACTTCCGAAGCGTTTGCTCGTAGCTGCCATCACTGTCGGACCTCGCTCAGACGCATGGCTTTGGTCAGCTGAAGCATCTTGCTAATCAGGAAACTATTTGCTTTTCGAAGCAGGAATTGATGCATGATATGGTCATAGGCTTGCTGATCAATAAAGTCGAATTTGGACTCAATATTTACACATGATTACAGATTTCACCCACTACCGCTTTATCCATACAAGCCATTAATTTTTCAGCTAGGATTTTAACATGAGGCATTTTACTACATATATCAAAATGCCCCCCGGAAAGCTGTTGAACTTCTAGCCTATCACCCAGAAGTTCTTTCCATGCTTGTTCTGGAGCGATAGGGGTAAAAAATATTGAATCCCGTTCAGATGCTTGAAATAATATTACCCTGCCTTTATAAGGTTTTGTTTGATAACCTTTCCAACAGGCCAAGTCAGGTCCAACTTTAAAAATGTGAGGCCAAAAATCCGTGCTCTGATCCTCCGGTGTTAGCAGATAATCAAGTTTATTTTTGATCTGTAGCAAGGACTCTCTTGGGCTCAGTTTAAAAAGCTGATGGATAATCCGATGATAGGGCTTCGACTGCTTTTCCCATTTCAGGTGTGTATCCAGCAATGCCAATAAGTTTACTCGGTGCCCATTTGCAACTAATTGGCATGCCATTTCATAGGCTATCAAGCCACCAAAGGAAAACCCTGTCAAATAGTAGGGGCCATGCGGTTGCAACTGTTGCAGTTCTTTAATATAGTGACTAGCCAAATCTTCCATAAGTGGTAAACGAACAGGATGATTACTACTTTCTGCTGCTATGCCATATCTTAGAAAATAGAGTGGCTGATCCTTTCCCAGATGCCGGGGCAAGGCTTGGAGTCCTGTGTGAATCGCAAATAGGAGCGGGCGTGAACCTTGCGTCTGAATTGGAACTAGAGAATACCATGAAGGTTGCTGGTTGCCACACTCTATTATTATGCCTAGTTCTTCAACTGTTGGGGATTGGAAAATTACGCCCAAGGGTAAGTCGGTATTGAACAGTTTATTAATCTCAGTAATCATCTTAACCGCTAACAACGAATGGCCGCCCAGTTCAAAGAAATTATCATGAATGCCAATCTGGTCAATATTCAGAACCTCGCGCCAAGTAGAGACCAGCATTTCTTCCATAGGCGAACGCGGCGGAACATAGGACTGTTCAAATTCAGGGCGTGTTTGTTCGGGTGCAGGCAAGGCTTTTCGGTCAATTTTGCCATTGGGGGTAAGCGGCAATTTATGCAGTAAAACAAAGGCAGAAGGCACCATGTATTCCGGTAACTTTTCCTTTAAAAAAAGACGTATTGCGTTTACGTTTGGCAGCTCATGTTGCGAGTAGGTAAGGTAAGCAACCAGGCGTTTATCTCCGGGTTGATCTTCTCGAACGGTCACAACAACTTCATTTATCATAGGATGTTGTGCTAGCACAGATTCAATTTCACCCAGCTCAATACGATACCCGCGAATCTTAACCTGGTGATCAATACGCCCCAGATACTCAATAG
>JBAXQP010000367.1 GCA_037131655.1 bacterium
ATTCGGAAACACGCAATAGGAGATAATCATGAATAAGCCTGTGTTGGGAGCGCAATTATATACTTGTTCGAAATTTTGCCAGACACTCGATGGGATTAAGGAGTAGTTGGCGAAAGTGAAGAAGATCGGCTATACGGCCGTTCAAATTTCTGGATTTGGCCAAGTGGATAAGAAAGAAGTCGCCAAGTTGCTTGCCGACAGCGGACTAACCGTTGCGGCGACGCACTTTGATTGGACGGATTTCCTGAACGATACCGAAGGCCTGATTGAAATCCACAAAATGTACAACTGCAAGCACACGGCCATAGGCGGGCTTTGGGGTAAATATAATAGTCCTGAGGGGCTAAAGCAGTTCCTAAGCGAGCTTCCTGCGGTTTGGGAAAAACTCAATGCGGCAGGACTTGATTTCTCTTATCACAACCACAATCACGAGCTAGCCCGACTCGATGGCAAGAAAACTTACCTTGAGCTGCTCTATGACCTCTCCGATCCCAAGATGCTGAATGCGGAACTCGATTTGTACTGGATTCAAGCAGGGGGCGGCAATCCGGTCAGTTGGGTTAAGCGTTGCGCCGGTCGCGAACCGCTCATTCACTATAAAGATTTCGGAGTGACCGCCGACGGTGAAACGCGTTATAAAGATATCGGCGAAGGCAACCTCGAGTGGGCTGAGATTATTCAGGCTAGCATCGGGGGCGGCGTGGAGTATGCCCTGATCGAACAAGATAATACTTACGATCGAGACCCGTTCGAGTCGCTGGCAATCAGCTATAACTATTTACGCCAGATGGGCTTGAGTTAACGAATTACGTATTGAATATAAGTTGGAGGATTTAACCTAATGAAGATGCCGAAAATGCCTGGGATGGGTAACATAAATCAGTTGATGCAGCAGGTTCAAGACGCGGCGCGCCAGGCTCAAGAGATGGAAGAGAAATTGGCGGCGGAGCGTTTTGAAACAAGCGCCGGCGGCGGCATGGTTAAGGCAACCTTTAACGGTGTCGGCTCGGTGCTGGAGATTAAAATCGACCCGCAAGTCGTCGATCCAGACGATGTGGAGATGCTTCAGGACTTAGTGGTTAGCGCCATGCGAGACGGCCAGGAGCAAGCCGCTAAACTGCGCCAAAAAAAGGTCGAAGAGATAACCGGCAACATGCCGAATATCCCTGGCCTCAATATGCCGATGTAATAAGATGGTTTACGGTAAAACACTTTCTCAGCTTATCGGGGAATTGGAACGACTGCCGGGCGTGGGACCAAAATCAGCGCAACGGTTAGCGTTTCACATTTTAAGGCTTCCAATAGAAGAAACTCAACGGTTGGCGAATTCAATTACTGAAGCTCGCAAGCGCGTTTGTTTTTGCGAGAACTGCTTTAACCTCACGGAGGAGCCCCTTTGCGAAATGTGTCGTGACCCACGCAGGGATACTACGGTTATCGCCGTGGTAGCAGGACCTCGCGATGTCGCAGCTATGGAACGAACAGGGGAATTCCGCGGTTTGTATCATGTGCTTCATGGGCTAATTTCGCCGATGGAAGGTATCGGACCGGAACAGCTTCACATTGATCATCTGATTGAGCGCGTATCTGATCAGGGTGTGACTGAAGTTATTATGGCAACCAACCCGACAGTGGAAGGCGATACGACGGCTCTTTATCTGGCCCGCCTATTAAAACCGTTTGGTCCACGGATTTCACGTATTGCTTATGGAATGCCGGTCGGCGGCGACCTTGATTATGCCGACCAGGCAACGGTAATCTCAGCGCTGCAATTCCGGAGAGAACTTTGACCGATACCAACACACTTAGTTCAGAACAAATCGGCCAGCTAGGGCTGGATATTTATGACAAACAGGTAAAGCCGAAGCTAACCCCTCAAGACCGCGGCAAGTGGCTAGCAATCGACGTCAGCACAGCCGAATACTATATCGGTAAGGACGCCATAGAAGCTGCCAAAAAAGCCCGAGCCACCTCACCAGACGCCCCTCTCTTCGTCGTCAAAATTGGCGATGATAAGAAGAATGGGTAGTATCAGGAAGGGGCTTTGGGATTGAAGCAAGAAGCAAGAGGCAAGAAGCTAGATTCCGGATTTAGGGCTTTGCTAACGGTGTCATGCGAGGATGATTGTGCCGAAGCAACTCCCACCTGACCTTACTATAAGTACAACCATCTGGAACCCCCACCTCAGCCACTTCGTGGCAGGTCCTCCCCCTTTTCAACAACTTCGTGTAGAAAATGGGAGGAGTTTCTTACCCTTCCCCCTTTTCTTCTGCGAAGCCGTAGAAAAGGGGGAAGGCCTATGAAATAGGGATGGGGG
>JBAXQP010000368.1 GCA_037131655.1 bacterium
GTTAGGCCTGGAGAAGGTTTGTGCCAAAGCAACCCCTCCAAAACCTTCAGGTGATTTTTTAGGGCTTAATGGAATAGCGCTCACGGGCGGATTGCCTGAATACATAAGCACTTTGCCGACGATTTCATCCGATGAGATAAACCCAAAATCACGGCTATCCCAAGAAACTCTCATATTATCACCTTGAACAAAGATCCTTGGGGGACCGCTAATGGAACTCTCAAAACGGCGAATGCGCTTAATCAGCAGACCATCATCGTGATTGAGAACGACCACATCGTTTTCGCGGGGAGGGCCAAATAGCCAATAGGCGCGTGTGATGACAACAATACTGCCGTTGTGAAGCGTAGGTTCCATCGACTCCCCACGCACGACAGCCAACCGAAAACTTATTGCAATAAAGAAAGCAAAGCAAACAAATAGCCCAAAGGCGATTAGGCTTCGTTTTAGGTTGTAATCCTTGTTAGGCTTTTGGATATCAATCATGTTCTTAATCTCATTATACAAAACTCTTCAGAATACTTTCTCAAAAAGTTATACGTGAAAAACCATCTTCTATAGATATTACGTGCAACATGGCGATAAGGGTTCATTAATTTTACGTTTGAGAATCTACAAGGTTCAATTAACTTTTCATATTCTGAATACAATTACTAGAGGTAGAATAAGTGTCAAGGTGTTCGAATGCTTATTTCTACTACACAACAATTATCGGAATTCTGTAAATGTATCACTGGGTCAGAGCTAATTTGTATCGATACTGAATTTATTCGAGAAGATAGCTACCTACCTCGACTTGAAACGATACAAATTCGAGCTGGGGAAGAAATCGCCATCATCGATTTTCCCGTAATCAAAGACTTGTCCGAGCTTTGGCGTATCCTTTATACGCCTGGAGTGACAAAGGCGTTTCATGCTTGCCAACAAGATTTGGAGCTGCTCTATCAAGCCTCCGGACAAGTAATGTGCGATGTTTTCGATACCCAAGTGGCTTCAGCGGTAGTTGGCTATGGCGAACAGATCGGTTACGGCCAGTTAGTCAAGCAGATTACCGGCGTAGCCTTGAGTAAGTCCCAATCATACACAGCCTGGGGTGTCCGACCGCTCACTCAAGCTCAAATTGATTACGCGATGGATGATGTTCGCTATATGCCGGCGCTTGTTGAGCACCTTCGAGAACGCCTCGAAACACTTGGCCGATTGGATTGGGCAAAAGGTGAATTCTCAACTTTGGAACAAGCCGTTCTGGAAGAGCCGACACCCTTAAGCGAACTCTATCTTCGCGTCCGCAATATGGATAACCTTGAACGGCGCGAGCTTGCTATCCTGCGCGAACTTACCTGCTGGCGAGAAGAAGAAGCCCTTTATCGGAATAAATTGCCTCAGCGCTTATTACGTGATGAATTGCTGGTTAGTCTCTCCCGACGCCCTCCTGAGAGTGTTGGAGAGCTTCGCCGAATGCGTGGTTTCCCCCCCTTTGAGGCTGATCGATTGGGAAGTGAGATCATAGCGGCCGTTAAAAAAGCGCTTGCGGTCCCACCTGAACAGTGGCCTGAAAAACCAAAATCTCGAAGCATCGATCCTGCTACCCAAGCGGTAATGGCGCTAGTACAAGCTTTTATTCGCGGACGAGCAGTCGACGAACAAGTCGCATGGGGACTTCTTTGCAACAGCGCCAACCTTGAGGAAATAGTTTCCAAACGCAAAACCATCAAAGCAGGCGACACCCACATTCTCTCAGGCTGGCGCTATGAACTGGTCGGCAAAGACTTGCTCCGCCTGTTGAATGGCGATCTTGCCCTTTCTTTCGACCCCGAAACAGGGCGTGTTAGGGTTCAATAAATTTATTCTCGCCTTTCATATAAGATTCAAGCAGGTATCGCATGAAGTAATGTCGAATGTTATTATCAAGCAAGTTTTGCCGGCTCAATAATCAGAAAGGTGGTAAATTATGATAGCTCAATTAGAATTTCTTGGCGCAGCCGAAACAGTTACAGGATCGAAATATCTTTTAACGGTCGGTGATTATAAATTACTGGTCGACTGCGGACTCTATCAAGGGGCATCTGAGTTAAAAGCTCTCAATTGGATGCCATTGGATGTTCCTCCGTCTGAGATAGATGCGGTTGTATTGACCCATGGCCATATCGACCACATCGGTTATCTGCCAAAATTAGTTAAAGATGGGTTCAAAGGACCGATCTTTGCAAGTCCGGGAACCATCGATATCGCTTTGATCTCCCTTCCAGATGCTGCCCACTTGCAGGAAGAAGACGCAAGGTATGCCAATAAGAAAGGGTTTTCAAAGCACAAACC
>JBAXQP010000369.1 GCA_037131655.1 bacterium
GGCGATGCACTGTACTAAACCGGGCTTGGACAAGGTATTCGAGCTTCTAAAACGAGTAGGGCGTAAAGCTTCTGATTTGATCGTTGTTATCACGGCTATCGATATGCTAGAAGAAGACGAACCCGATGAAGTTATGAATGTTACCAGTCGTCAACTTCTTACCCACTTTGGAAGGAGAGTGCCCGTATTTCCCATAGCGGCTCGTCGATGTTTGCAGGCTTCGGGGTACGGGGAGGGACAGGATGAAAACCTTGTTAAATTAAGGGAGCGTATTGTACAAATTTCATCTCAGATTTACCTCACAGAATTGCTGCGGACTCTGAACTTGTTAGGTCAGGCTTGTGTTGATTATGAGAACATCCATACAAAGGAGGTGAATACCTGCTCTGAGGTAAGTTTGCGGATGAGCGAGAAACTTGACCAGGCTCAAATTGCTTCCCAATTACAGATCAAGAAAATCGATAGAGCTTGTGTGAATCTTAAGGCGTTGAAGAACGATGCGTTAGAAAGTATAGAAGCTGTTCTTGAGGAGCAACGCGGGTTAGTGAATTTGTCCGTAACAGACGGCTCGTGGGTGCGATCACAAAGTAGGAACACTCTAATAGGAAACCTATCGACGGCAATCCTCGAAGAAGTCAGTGATTTTTTGGAGGAGGCTAAAGGTTTATTATTAGAAGCGGATATTAAGATAGTCATAAATAATAAGCTTTCGACCGAGTTGATCGTAGCTAAGACTGATATATTAGTTGGATTAGCAGGCAAAATCGCTGTAGATTCAAATCCCACTAGCAGAAGAATAGCTTATTCTGATTTCGATCGGATATGGAATGAAGCTTCATCCAATATTCATAAACTTATAGTCAATACTTTGACCGTTCTACATGACAAATGCATTTTAGTGATCAATAGTAAGAAGGATAAGGTTAAAGAATCTGTCGACGCTTTAAAGTATGAAGTATCAAGGGCTGAGCTTCTGCTAAGTCAAGCTACAGAGCATCATTGGGCATCGATTGAAATAGTAAACCAAATCAAGTGCTTAAGCCAACCTGCCAGGGCAGCTGTGCAATTGCTTCAAGCCCTTGAAACCTCTGATTGCACAGAAGTTTTCGAAATGCTGGATGCGGATTGTGTGCTGGAGCTAGAAGTTCTACGCAGCATTCAACGAGAACTCGAATATGTGCGAAATGTATGCCCTACCATGGGAGAAGCCCGCAATTTCCTTGCGCACTGTGGAGCAGCTATGCATTTCAATCGAAATGGGCTATTCGATGATGCATCCAGACAGGCAATAATGGCTCTTGGTTTTGCTGAATCGGTCGTCGAGGAATTAAGGGTAATACCGTTGTTACTCCAGACTGAGGTTATTCGGCAAAAAGAGGGTAATGAAGCGGCATTGAACCATCTTGACAATACTTTTGCTGGTGTTGAGTTGCTTGAGCAACGACTTGCGTTGAGTCTGTTATCACAGCGAATGGATAGAGCACGGTCCCTTCTTTCTCAGAAGAATGGCTCTCCTTGCTGCGATCGTTTAATGTCTGCTGCCGTTTACATGTGTGGCGAAGAAAGTAAAGAAGTTATTAGCCAAGAGATAGATGGGTTTTCGCTGCTAAACAGCGCTAATCATCAAATTAATATCGAAGGAGATTTAGCGGATATGGCTGAAGCGCTGAGATACGACTCATCTCTCGAAAGACATATTGTGGCTAGACTTAGTCGATGGGCTGTCATTGACGAGATTGAAGCTGCTCATGTGAAAGAGGCATTTGGAGATCTTGAGCCGTGGGAATACTTAATGCCAGCATCATTGGCACAGTTGCTAGAAACTTTTCTTAATCCTTTTGAGATGTGGCAAAAAGCGCTTGGAGGCGATCCCATAGTAGGGAATTAGTTTGCGAAAACATCAGCCAGCCACTGGACTAAAAACGGGGAACACTTCAGAGCATCGAACCAGGCAGCCTGGGTTATTTCTGTAATGAACCGGAATCGGTGCTAATTGGGTGTCATGGGCATCTTGCCCATGATGGAGATGCATAGGCGAAAACGCCCATGACACAAGAGACGTTCTAGCTTCGAAATAGGGAGTGTTCATTAGGAGAAGAAGAATGAAATGGTCTGAATGGAAAATAACTGAACGAGGAATAAATGCTCCTGGTATGAAAGAACTACAGTTTGAAAATAGGAAAGCAGTTATTAAGAACTTGGGAGGATGCATAGGGGGTTCCTTCATGCAAGGTTTTCTAGTACTTTATGAGAATGATATTCAGGTTGCTAAAAAACATTATTTGAATATCTTTATATACCG
>JBAXQP010000370.1 GCA_037131655.1 bacterium
CGTCAAGACCCCGCGCCTCTAGCGCTTCAATCACGCCGTCATAATGTTTGCTGTTGCCCGCCAGCATATAGGAACGAAGGCCAAGAAGGCCTATCGTCCCGCGACGGCCCAAGCGGGGTAACTTGCTCGGATCGGTACTAATCCTGCCCGCTAATCTCGGATGATAGACGCCAACCTCTGGATAGTCGACGGGAGGTATAACTTTCACCCTTCCTCGCAATACCCTGCGAGGCCCTGATGCGTAGCGATCGATAATCATGCGGACTAGATTGACGATATTATCATCGGAACCCGACAGCCAATATTGCAGCGCGAGAAAATATGCCCTTACGTCTTGGGCCGTCCCAGGAATAAACCGCAGGATTTGCGGTAAACGCTTCAGCATCTTCATCTGCTGTGCGCCGGCCGTCGTCGCTTTTTCCTTTGATCCACCACGCAGACGCTTCAAAAGGCCCGCAATGCCACCTGGCTCACCATCCATTTTGAAGCTGCCCATACGGGTCATCTTCATAACTTCCCCAGCAGACATGAGACCAACCAATGCATCAGCCGAATCGCGCCGTGCCTTCAATTCGTTGATCACTGGCTTGAAATGATCTTCCATAAACAACATTGTTGCGACAACAATATCAGCAGACAAAATATCAGCCCGGCAGCGCTCCAATTTTTCCGGTCTCTCCGACCACTCGGATGCACCATGAAGAATGAGCGAAAGCCCGGGATAATCACGACGCAGGGTTTGAAACGCACGAGAGGCGCTGCCTCCCATGTTTGTGTCCATCGCTACAATAACCATCTTAAGCGGAATGGCTATGTCAGACACTTTTGCGTTTCCCATACCACTTACCTTTTTTTACGCCGATCAAAATCAACCGGCGCATACGATGTTCGTTCGGCTATGCTACGGCTCTATTTAAAGCACAGTGTGACCAGAGCTCCGAAAGAGCGCTAACAAGATGATCAATATCAGCATCAGAATGAAGCGGAGTAGGCGTGATGCGCAGGCGTTCAGTTCCCCTCGGAACGGTAGGATAATTGATCGGTTGTATATAGATGCCATATCTGTCCATCAAAAGGTCGCTGATCCATTTGCACTTCTTGGCATCGCCGACCATGACAGGAACAATGTGGCTCTCATTGCGCATATAGGGCACACCAGCCGCATCCAATTTCATGCGCAACCGTTGCACCCGATCACGCTGGCCGATGCGCTCCTCACTCGATGTTTTAAGATGCCGGATCGATGCAGCAGCTGCTGCCGCTACTGCCGGTGGTAGGGCCGTAGTAAAGATAAAGCCCGATGCAAAGCTACGAACAAAATCGCATAGAGCGGCCGAAGCAGCAATATATCCGCCAACGACGCCAATGGCCTTGCCCAGAGTTCCCTCAATGACCGTTATACGGTCCATCAAGCCTTCGCGTTCTGCGATGCCGCCGCCCCGCGGCCCGTACATGCCGACGGCATGAACTTCATCGAGATAGGTCATCGCACCATATTGATCAGCAAGGTCGCAAATCGCCTTGATTGGCCCAATATCGCCATCCATTGAATAAACGGATTCAAATGCAATCAGTTTTGGCCGCTCAGGATCAAGGGTCTTGAGAATGCGCTCGAGATCCGCGACATCATTATGTTTAAAAATATGGCGCTCCGCCCGGCTGTGCTTAATACCTTCGATCATGGATGCATGATTACCGGCATCGGAAAGAATGATGCAGTTCGGAATAAGAGCACCAAGGGTACCCAAGGCTGCCCAATTAGAAACATAGCCGGATGTAAAAAGAAGCGCACTTTCCTTGCCGTGCAAATCAGCAAGTTCACTTTCAAGCTCAACATGAAAACGGTTTGTGCCTGATATATTACGAGTACCGCCCGCACCCGCTCCACAGAGGTCGATCGTATCATGCATCGCCTTCAGAACGTGTCGATTTTGTCCCATCCCAAGATAATCATTCGAACACCACACGCGAATACCATTTTCACCCCTATCCGATCGATGAATAGCCGAAGGAAATTGCCCGGCCTTACGCTCAATATTAGCGAAAACGCGGTAGCGTCCGTCATTGCGGAGAGTATCAAGTTCATTTTTGAAAAAAGCTTCGTAATTCATCTCAATGATCCTGGATAATTATCAATTTAGCAGCATGGTGCATCGGTTTTGGGGGTTAAGGAGGATTTTAGGCTAGCAAACTCCACCGAGTGGTCATTCCGAAATCGGGTTACTGTTTTGTGCGAATCTCTGGGTAAACTCCAGTTCCAAAGTTTTTCAAAAGGTAAAGGAAGGACGAGCATCCA
>JBAXQP010000371.1 GCA_037131655.1 bacterium
GAATAGATGTCGCCTCAAATTTTTAGAGAAAATAAAATTTGAGATTAGAAATGAAAAAATATACCAGGTATTCTGAAGGCTTCAAAGACCAAGCTTTGGCAAAAATTTACAGCCGTGAAAATGAGCAATCGATACAGGGTATTGCTGACGACTGTGTGCCACGAAGGCGCACAGGAGGACGAAGTCCTCTGTGCAGCTATGCTGCATAAGAGATGAGGGAGGGCCCCTCGAAACCGCTCTACAGGGGGAGGTTTCAAACCACCGTAAGCTGCAACAGTTAAGAGCTGTCGTGATGAGGGTTACGGAAAAGGCAGAGCAAGACTTTGTCAGGTAGGAATTTAGGAGATGAACGCAAGTGAACCCCTGCTGAAGTTTCGAAAGCGTAGGGATGATGTCAAAACCGGGGGGTAGTCGTTACTCCGGGATAAATCTAGCAGATACCTGTTTACTGGCTAGATGGCATCCGGCATGAAGGTGGCATGAACTAAATTCAGGCTCTTATATGGAACGTGGGAACCGGTCGCTCCGATGCCAAGGGAGAAACACAAGTGGAAGCCCCACCAGTGCCAGAGTACCGATGCGGTGCACAGGGACGGAGCGACCTGTAGTAGTGATGAAGATTCTGTAATGGGATTGGAGCGAAGGGGAAGCATTGTTCAGCTTGAACTAAAGAAAACAACCGGAAACGGGAGGATTGGATTGAAACAAGCAAAGCCATTTTGTATTACTAAACGCCAAGTTTGGGAGGCGTATAAAAGGGTCAAGGCCAATAAACGAGCTGCCGGAGTGGAGGGTCAGACGATCGAAAAGTTTGCAGAGAATTTGCAAGATAATCTCTACAAGCTCTGGAATCGTCTCACCTCAGGCAGTTACTTTCCACAACCGGTGCTACGGGTAGAGATACCGAAAAGCGGCGGTGGAATAAGGCCTTTGGGCATTCCCACAGTGGCTGACCGAATTGCTCAAATGCTAGTCAAAACGCATCTGGAGCCGGAATTGGAAAAACATTTCCATCCGGATGCCTATGGCTATCGACCGGGTAAATCGGCACTGGATGCGGTGGGGATGGCGCGACAACGCTGCTGGAAAAACGACTGGGTACTCGATCTCGATATCAAAGGTTTCTTCGATAATATCGATCATGAGCTGATGATGCGAGCAGTACGTGCACATACGGAAGAGAAATGGGTTCTTTTGTACATTGAACGGTGGCTTAAAGCTCCGATTGCAATGCCTGATGTGACCTGTAAACAGCCGCAGAAAGGGACGCCACAAGGTGGCGTTGCCAGTCCTTTGCTGGCGAATATCTTTTTGCATTATGCATTCGACGAATGGATGAAGCGGGAATACGCCGGCATTCCCTTCGAACGTTATGCAGATGATGCGGTGTGCCACGGCAAGAGCGAAGCCCAGGCGGAACCACTGAAGCAAGCGCTGCACGAACGACTGAAGGAGGTCGGTTTGGAACTCCATCCCGAGAAGACGAAGATTGTCTACTGTCAGGATGACGACCGGCAAGGAGAATATCCGAATACGGTATTTGATTTTCTGGGCTATACGTTTCGCCCCAGACGGTCAAAGAACCGGTGGGGTAAGTACATTATCAACTTCAGTCCGGCGATCAGCAATAAAGCAGCTAAAGCTATCCGGCGCGCATCCCGAGGGTGGAGCTGGCCAAAGCGAAGCGACAAGAGCTTGGAAGATTTAGCCCGGATGTTCAATCCGATTATACAAGGGTGGATCAACTACTTCAGTCGTTATTATAAGTCAGCACTTTATCCGATCCTGAAATGTCTTGAGCGGCGCTTAGTTATTTGGGCGATGCGAAAATACAAACGCTTACGGCATCATAAGAGACGAGCGGCACAATGGCTGAATCGCATTGCGCGGAAACAGCCGAATCTGTTTGCTCATTGGAGAATGCTGTATGCAATGGCTGGACGATGGGAGCCGGATGAGCGGAGACGTTCACGTCCGGTTCTGTGAGCACCTGAGGGGGCGGTTCCCTCGGGTGACTCGACGCAATATCTTCGTGAAATCGCAAAAAGCGGCAGAACGGGTGATGGAAAAGGTTAGCCAATTCATCGAAAAGAAGCTAAAACTGAAGGTGAATCAGGAGAAAAGCCAAGTGGCGCTCTCCGATAAGGTCAAGTTTTTAGGTTTTACTGTGGTCAACGGGACGATTGCGATAGCGCATAAGGCCCTGCAAACGGCCATGGATAAAGTCAAAGCACTGACACCGCGAGGCACCCATAAAGCTCTGGAGCCGGCCCTGGACAAGATCAATCAA
>JBAXQP010000372.1 GCA_037131655.1 bacterium
ATATCTACAAGCACTTAATACAAATATAACTATTAATTCATGGAGAGGTTCGTATTTTCCCATGTGCTTGGAGCAATGAATTTATTCAATCTTAAATGCAAATAGTGATGCCGCCCCGAAGCTGCTCTGAACTTAAATTCGCTATGGCTTCACCGTTCACATTAATGTCAAAGTGCCCCGTGGGCATGTTCCCGAATTTAATTAGAATATTTCTTTGCTCGGTATATGGGCAAGGCAGAGTGTCAAGAGCGGATTTGACTATGAGCTTAACCTGATTCTGTTCCCAAGCAATGAGTTCGGCGCGAACTCCATCGATTGGGACAACCGTTTTGGTTTCAGTATCTACCCAAACATTTCCAAAGTAACGTTCGAGGTATGCTCCGGCAGCTAATGCGCCCCCAGCGCTCCAATTATAACCTGACCAGCCACCGCCTCTAATCGAGCCTTCACCGGCATGACCGACATTCTCCAACGCATAGCCCTCGCCGGGTCCTTTGGCCATGACAATTTGGTTGATGTTGTTGCGATGGTTTTCCTCGATGTCCATAAGGGCGAAAGCTGCTCGGCAAGAGGCAATAGACCGTTCGAGATATTCCAACTTGCCGGTTGCTCGATAGTAATCGGCGTAGGTTGAAACAAATCGCGCCTGCCGACCATCATTCCACTCGCTGTCAGTATTCATAACGCCAAAACCACCGAATAGATAGGCTTCAAAGTGCGGAGGTGTCCAGACTTGCTGGAAAAGCGAGAGAAGCCCGAGCGTATATTCTCCTTTTTCTAACCAATGCGATTCGTTCGTTAGTTGGTAAAGAGAAAGGAAGTGGTCTGCGGCCCATTGGATGGCGAGGTTATTGACGGGCGGGATCCCCGTCCATCGGTCAATCCAGTGCAACGGCTTTGGGCTGCAGGAATAGAAAGCCTCAAAGTCTTGGAATAGAGTTTTGGGCAGGATTTCTTTAAGCAGGTACTCTCCGGCCTTAAGCGCGGCTTTAACGAATTTCGGGTCACCAGTGAAAGCAGCTGTTTTGGCAAGAGTAGCGCCGCTGATGGCGGTGGTCGCGCTTTCTAAAAGCTGTCTCGCAGGCTTTAGATCGGAAAAGAAATAGGTTGGGATAGCACCTGATGGAAGCTGTACATCCGTTAAAAACCGGGAGTATTCGACTACGCTGCTTAGGATTTCGGGGTCTTGGCCGTAGTGTTCATACCAATAGAGCCTCCACCACGCGCTCACGCTCATCGCTGCGGAATCATAACCATCCATAGGATCAATGGAGCGCGCTGTCTCAAAGAATGAACCTTCATATTTGCCGGTTTCCCAATTGTAAACGCATGCAAACGCCCCTTTGTTTGATGGAGCGGCAAGGCTGAGTTGCAGAATGCCGTCACCAATTTGGCGAAGTTCTTCACTGCCCCATTTCTCTCCATAATGGCGAATGCCAAAGCCTACATGGAGATCGTTTTCCCATGCATGAAAGTTCGAGCCGCGGCGTCGCGGGTTATTAATCCCAGCGCATTGCTTGCCGTTTATCGTGGTCATGGCGACGGTCTTTTTTAGCTCATTGGGATAAGCATATCGGCGGCCGTATTCTTCGAAGGGCATGATCTGGGGGCGAATATCGGCCATGAATCGGCGCCCATATCGTTCCCAGAGATAGGTGGTGACACGCTGAACTATCCCCTCCATTCCTTCAGTGGGGCCAAAGAAGAGGTCGAACTCATAGGCCAACTCGCCTTCAGACACAGGCGCTGTTTCTTCGGCCTCATGCTTATTAAACACATGCCCATCCGCATGCCAGGTGCATAGGCCATAGGAGAGCCGTGGGGCTTCGGCGGGAGTACCATCCACTCGAAGATCAAGCGCGTGGGGAACGATTCTTTGCTTGGCAAGGGCATCTAAATCGGGGATTAATGCGGCATAAACCCCTTCCGAAACCACAATCGCCGCCGGTGATCGGAAGAAGTGGTCGCCGCAGACGTGCTTCACATCATCATGCAAATTTGGCAGCCACGCAAAATCAAGCGGCATCGTATACCCAAACGCCTTCCCACCCGGCGTAAAGTAGAACTGGCTCATCAACTGCCCTAACTGCACATCCGTGCCGGCAACTGAGTCACTTACTTTGATATGAACACGATCACCATCTGATATGGAAATTTGGAGGGTAATTAAATGAGGCCCGGCTTGTCCTGATAGGGTCAGTTTGCCATCGATAACTTCGGCCTTAGAGAAAAACCCCTCTGTGACTTCAATTTCGCCATTACCTGTTCGCCATTCTATATGGGGG
>JBAXQP010000373.1 GCA_037131655.1 bacterium
TGCATCCCTTGGTCAGATGCAAACACGCTTACGACCTGGCACCACGTTACCGCTATGAATACCGCCACCAGAATACGAATCATATTTTTCATGACTTGCTCCTTTCAATTGGCTGATCTTAGGCATGATATTCCACGGCTTTCAATGCTAATCAAAACAGGGATTCCCTGATGGCATAATCAGCATTTAGGCAATTGACCAATCAGGCGCTTATCCGGCCACCATGCCGCCACCGGGCATTGGGAAGAAAAGTTCCTCACGGGATCCGACCGCGAGAACGGGACAGAAACCGCCCAGAGACAGGCTGACGGAACCTGGCGCGTATCTCCGCCTCGGGGATTGTGGGGCGGGTACCATAGGCCGATTATTAGAACAACCTATCCCAAGGGCATCCCAACGCCTTCTGCAATCTCATGGCGGTTGTGATAAGAACCGTTATCTTGCCAGCTTCGATCTTCTGGATCGTTCTGATATTCAAGTCTGCCAGTTCCGCCAGCTTTTGCTGGGTAATGCCTTTATCGGTTCTCTCTCTCCGGAGATTGGCCCCGAATCGGATGACACCGGCGTCTGCTGTCTGTTTCTTGAGCACGCCCCATAGTGCCGTATCAGATAATTTGACAACACGGCCTGACGGGGCGTAAAACGTAAATATAGACGTGGAACGGAAATCGTGATGCAGGAGTCTTCTATGCGATCTTATCGCGTTTGGCTAACGTTGTTCGCTCTGATCGTATTCGGCAAAGCCCTGCCTGCTTACTCACAAAGTAACCCGGTCATTACCAGCATTAGCATGACCCCTATGCTTTCATGGCAGACTACAAATGGTTTCATTTACATAGTACACGGGGCTTCGACAGTCACGGGCGCCTGGAATGAGATTGCCCGTTTCTACAGCAAGACAAATTCAGTTCAGCGATGGGCGGACACTTCAGGCGGGATGTCCAACATTGGATTCTATCGTATTGGCTTGGTGACTAATAACCCTGCAAACGGATTCACAGAAGACTTTGAAGACAGTAGCGGGTGGAGAGATTGGGGCACAGGGACATGGACAAACAGCGGAGCTTCGGGCTCATGGATAGCGGGTCCCTACAGTAATTATAGTACCGGCTATGCAACATCGATAGTGTCTCATGCGCATTCAGGGAGTAGATACATTGGAGCATATCAATCAAAAGTCAATGAAAGCACCATTTACAATGGTAATTTCCAATTGCCGGTAACTGATAGTCCAACTCAACTTATGTTTTGGGTTCGAGGTGCGCAGCAAGGGACAAACGGGTATGCCAAAGTTCAGTACTATGATGGGTACGGTTGGTATGACTGCCTGAATTACATGGTGACAAATTTTACTTACGTTCAAAAAAGTGTTGATCTTTCCTTTCTTGGAATTCCAAATCCGTATCAATACCTTCGTTTTTGTCTCACGCTGAAGTCTGGGGCAGATATGTCTATTTACATTGATGATGTGCAGTTGAAGTGCGCCCAGTAAAGCAAAGGACATTCTCCTGTATTTGTTGGTTGCGGCTGGTGCCGGGGCGGCTACCTGGGCGCTATCGGGGCGGAAAAGAGATAATTCGCAAGGCCCCCAGTTATAAGAATCATTTTCAGAAAGGAAATAATCAGGAATGAACCTCATGAAACGTCAGGTTATCATCTTATGTATGGTAGTGGCATCTATGACGATGAGTTTACAAGCTCAAGTCATGAAGGTACCTCAATGGAAAGCATTAATGGGGGAGCGAGGGTGGCCAATATACTTTACGGATGACACAAAGAAAATTGGCATTCTTAACACGTGGGGAGTTGTTCGAGAAGTAAGCGCAAATGCTTTTACCGACAAGGAGTTTGAACAAGTATTGTCGTATCCCGTGTGTAAACAATCTGTATTCAAATCATTGCTGTTTGATGGGTCTGTTGAACACAATGCCAATGAAACTTATGCCCGCCTGAGTCGAGAATCTGAGTCAGCTAAAATCGACCTTGCAAACATTAGAGATAAAGTCAGTAATATCACGCTGACCTCTGTATCTGATCCTAGCGTTCAATACAGCGGAACCATAACCGAGAGCCGCTATCAAGAAAGAGCGGCGGCCAACAAAAAGACTGTGCAATTAAAGAGGAGTGCTTTTGACCAGGCCACATTTATCAAGGCTATTGAGTCCTACCGCAGTGTCGAAGAGAAGCGAAAGAACGCTGCCGAACACAGGAAGCCATAAGGGACAAGACCCAAAGACTCTAGACATTGCAAGTTATGGGTGTTCTGC
>JBAXQP010000374.1 GCA_037131655.1 bacterium
ACCGGATATTGATACAGCCATGGGATTTAATGCAAGAACAGCAACACCTGCAGAGTATATCGAAGCTTTATTAGGATATTGTGCCCCCAATCTATTCGATGACAAAACGGAATCGCCTTTCAACGCATTAACCCAAGCAGAAGACTGGTCTATCGCGACGCAATTTTTATTAGGCATCGCAAATATCTATGACGTCTCTCAAAACAAAGTGGGTCCAAGCGCGAATTTTGGACGGATTTTGGATGGCAATGCGAAATTAAGTCAAGAACTTGCCCAAACACTGGCACAAGCGCAACAAAACAACCAATGTATAGAGGACGCGGCACTATCCTGGATGAACGCTCATGCAACGCAATTACAACTCAAAAAAACCTTCGACACAAATGACGTGACGACCATTAAAGAAACCTTTGCAACGCTTTATGCAGAAATCAAAGACGCCCCACATTTTGATGAATTCTTTGTATTAGACACCAAAAAACAAGGAAGCTTTTTCACACACCAAGGGGCTATCTGTGCCAGCTTTGCCGAATTTGCATGCTCTCCTTTATTCGACTTACCACAAAAATTAATCGATGCTTTATCGAGCGCGCGCAACAATGCAAGCACTTTAAGCACAGAAATACCCCATCAGAATCCCTTGGTTCAGGGGGAAGTCGAAATCAATACGACAACCATGGGCAACACCGAATTACAAGCCTTATACGAACGCATCAGTACTTATAAAGACGCCAAACTCAAAGAACAACTCTTGGCACAACTCAAACAAGAACGCCCCGACTTCAAGCCTCAAATAGATGCTAAACAATTCTTGCAACATGTGGCTTATGGTGAACAAATTGAGGCAGAAGCCTTACTTCAAAAAGCCCCTGAATTAGCCCAAGCGCTCTTAAAAGCCCATGACATACCCTTCACCGACTACTCAGGGCGAACCTTCACTTGCACCGCTTATGAATACGCGTATTGGGCCAAAGACACGCATATGCAGCGGATGTTAGAAAAACACATCCAACAAAATGAAGAAACACGAAGTCTTATTCTAACAAAGGCTCAGACCATAGAAGAATTAGTGACACCGCAAGCCGCTTCAGGACTTTTTGAACATCCAAGACCACGAGGATTACAGTACACCACCCAAGATAAAGAGGGAAAAACGATAACGCATTGTGAGGCACATTTTGACCTGACGCCATTAAAAGAAGCATTAAAGCATTATTTAGAGGAGCATGATAAGAATCTTGATAAGTCTGAAGCTGATTGGGATGTACTCGATAAAATATGGATAGAAGAAGTGGGTCGTGCACAGCGCGATGTGCCTGCACATATTGCTCAAGAATATTGTCATCCTAATCGGTCTTTTGAGGATGTAACTAAGGACAAAGCTTTGTTGGATGCTCAGAACCCTGCCAATCTAAAGCGGCAGCTCAAGTTTTATAACTATGAGACTGACAAGTATGATTTGTGGTTTTGCCCGGGCGGTTACTCTATAGATTCTGGTCTAGGGCTTTCATTCGGAATATTACGCGCCGCGATGCCATGCGCGCTGGGGTTGCGGGTGGGGCGTGAGTGCGATGTGGGTGTCGTGATGGATTTCGAGGCCGTCAAGGCCATTGATGAAGCGAGAACGTGTGACCTTAGACAGTCACTAAGCAATCTAAGTCAGCCACCAACTGCACAGTCGTCTCAATCTCACGGTATTTAGTGAATAGTAGACCCGCGGCAATTCCTGCGATGTAACTATCACGACAGCTGTGAATAAATTGAAGTAGTACGGTTCGATAATGCCAACTTTGACTCGTTCTCACCCACCAGGCCAGCCATGCGTTCAAGTAGCGTCTGATTCGTGGGATAGAAAATCCATCAATAACCATAAGCCTAACTTGCTCACGTGCATTTCTTAGTGTTCTCGCATGCGGAACAATTGGGATTTGCTCAGGATTTGCTTCATCGGCAATGATTAAGTTGTTATTACCCCCCCCCCATGTTGGTTAAATAACAAGCAATCATCGACAAACCTATCATTTGCAGCCGAAGGACTTAAATCCTGTGGGACACAGGTGTTATTTGGAGATTGTGTTTCCAAATATTGGATGCCTAAAAAATGAAACCCAGTTTCTATAGCGCCAATTCGTGTTTTTTTACGAGACAACTGCAAGCGTCTTTCTTGTAAGATATTCATAAGACGTCTTTTGCACCGCTCTAATTGGCGTTTTGTTTTGCATAAAATAATCACATCATCTTGATAACGCAGATACAC
>JBAXQP010000375.1 GCA_037131655.1 bacterium
TAAAAGCTCCTTCGATAACCGGATTGCCAAACACATAACCAGGTCGAATTATATTAATTCTCATGTCCGATTGGTATGATTGAGCGATAAGGAAGTTTTCACTTGCAGTTTTTGTGGCACCATAAAATGTTGCAGGACGTTGTTTCGTTTGTGAAGTAATGAGCGAGACATTCACATCTCCAGTAACTTTATTGCTCGAGTAAGAACTGTCGTTTGCAGCTGTAGATGATGTGTAAATGAAATGTTTTACTTTTGCATTTTTCGCATAATCAGAGAGTTGAACGGTTGGCAGGGTATCATTAATTAACACTTCGCTTCCAGAAGAATTCCTATAATTCAAAGCAATATGAACGCAGGCATCATGACCACATACTAATCTTTCAATTAGTTTTGCGTCTGTAATGTCTCCCTCCACAATTTCTATGTTCGATATTTCTGCAAACTTTGGAACCTTATTTGGATTTCTAGCTAACATAGTTATTTTATGACCTTGATCAACAAAAGCCATCGCGACATGTGAGCCAATAAATCCGGTTCCACCTGTAATGAAAATGTTCAAATAAACAACCTCCTAAGTTTAATATTTTAAGTATACTACAGGTTCCTTCAAATGAGGATAAATATCGGGAAAATTCAATCGTTATAGAGTTGACAATGTAAATAGCATATGAAAAAATATTAAATATAATCATACGATAACAGTTACCGCTATAATTTTTTATATTCCGAGTATTCATCAACGAGATAATCATATTAAACAAGATAATAAAGGAGGAAGATGAATGAAAGATAAAGAGAGCAACATGCAAAAGGAAAAGAATACAACAAGCCCATCCTTTGCCGGTGTTAGCAACGAAGAACGGGAAATGATTGAGTGGGCGCTACCTAAAGAGGCTCTGGCCCTACCGGTGAAACCGCGAAAACTATTGATCTTTGATCTCGCCTTGGAGTTCAAACACGTCGGGATTCCATACGCCAACCTGGCATTTTCGCTTATGGGTGAGAAGACCGGCACATTTACCGCAGTTGTGGAGAATGACCCGGCAGTCTTCGCTGCTGACAGTCTCAAACAATTCGATGCGATTCTGTTAAACGATACGACAGGGAACCTTTTTGAAGATAAGCAGTTACGTAGCAATCTGCTCGAGTTTGTCGCGGACGGCGGTGGTCTGATGTGTCTGCATGCTGCCATCAGCGCCTTCATGGAGAAGGGTGAGGACAAGTGGCCGGAGTTCGGGGCTATGATCGGTGCTCGCCCCTCAGGTCACGACCTCGACAAGTGGGGTGCCGACGCCTATGACCACGAGCGTATGAACGGAACCCCCGGCACCTGTTACAGGATAAATCGCGAGTCTTATATCTTTAAGGCCGAGGATCCTGGGCACCCGGTGAGTAGGATGTTCGACGGACAACGATACCCAATGCATGTAGATTGGAGCGACGAGATATTATTCTTCGGCGCACCCTACACGCGCGACAACGTCCGCGTGCTGATTTCGGTGGATACCGACACGGCCATGCTGTCGAACGACAAACCCTTTACAAAAGCACAGCCTGGGCAATTTCCGGTTGTTTGGGTGAAGAGTCATGGCAAGGGTCGTGTCATGTACTGCAATTTCGGCCACAACGAACACGTCTTCTGGCATGAGAAACTCATGAATTTTTTCCTTGCTTCGGCGCAGTTCGTTCTAGGCGATCTGGTTGGCGATACCACCCCGAATCCGCCGACGCCTATGGGCAAGCCAATGGAAGAGAGCATACAGTCGCAGACTCCTGAAACCTTCCTGGAATGCTCATCATGGAGGGATATTTGCGACGATGAGTTCCGGCTGATTGAGCGCGCGCTGCCAAAATTGGCTCCAGCCAAACCGGCGAAGCCGCGCAAATTGCTTATCTTCGATGATAGCTTCGACCCAACAAAGCGATACCATCCATCTATACCCTATACCAATTTGGTTTTCACGCGAATGGGCGAGAAGACTGGAGCATATTCCACCGTGGTGACACACGATCCCGATGTGTTTACCAATGGCAGTCTGGACCAGTTCGATGCAATTTTATTTAACAACAATACATCGGCCAGCTATCGCAACGAAATGATGGAGAAGAACGTGACCGAGTTCGTCACCCGAGGCGGCGGGTTTATGGCCCTTCATGCGGCTATTATCAGCTTTGCGGGCTGGAAAGAATTCACTGATATGATTGGTGCAAGCGGAGCTTGCCACCGCATTTGCATGGAGGA
>JBAXQP010000376.1 GCA_037131655.1 bacterium
AAAACATGGCACCAGGATTATTTCGCAAGTTCGCATTTCAAAACTGGAACTGGATTTCTGATGAAAAATTAAAGGCCGTATACGACGAAGCAAAAGCCGCCATCCTCCCAATGAAGAAATTACCAATATACGGTTTTGATATTGATCCCGCCGCCTTACGAATCGCCGTGACCAATGTCTCGATCGAGCAGTCCTTGGACATATATCCAGATGCGCCGTACTTTAGCGCCCTCGTTGCATAGATCTCTTCTGAATATATACTCAGCATCAGAATAATAAGTTTAGGGTATTTTTTACGCAGTATCTTCAAAAGATCAAGACCGCTGCTATCAGGTAATTCAATATCGAGTAGTGCAATATCGAAGCTCTTCTGCTGCATTATGCTTAATGCCTCCGTCGCACTTGCCGCCTCGCCCGTCACATCGATATCGTCCACAGTATCGATCATCATCCGTATGCCATTACGTACAATCGAGTGGTCATCGACCAGCAGTACCTTGATCTTCTTAGTCGTCAAGTGAATCTCCAATTGGTAGTTGTATCACTACGGTTGTCCCTTGTTCGGGGGTGCTTTTAATTTCTATACTGCCTTGGTGGAGAAGACATCGCTCCCTCATCCCAATGATGCCCATCGAGTTTTGATTGGACTGCAGGGCTATGGGAATGCCGATACCATCATCTGATATCTCGATGGTCACGATGCCGTCTTGGACCCTCGCATGAATGGTTATCCTCGATGCCTTGGCATGGCGGATCACATTGGTGATTGATTCTTGAGTCATTCGAAAGATCGAAGTACTAAGATCAGGTCCAATTTTGATTGATTCGGTCAGTTCGTCAATGACAAGCTCGCATTGAAGGTTTTCTCTTTTTTCGATCTGACCGCAATGCCATCTCAGGGTCTCCCATATCCCAAAATTTTTCAATATGGGAGGGCGCAGTTCATTGATCGTGTTGCGCATGGAATTGATCGCACTCACTGCCAGTTCACTTGCACTCACTATATGCGGGTCTGGGGTTAGACCATTCTTTTGGGAATGGTCGATAGAGACCGCTAGGTGGGAGTTGATACCTGAAAGATCACTCCCCATTTGATCATGTATGTCTCGTGCAATCCGTTGTCGTTCCTCCTCTTTGATGCTCTCCTGATAAGCCATCAGATTACGTAAATTAGACTCTGACTGTTGAAGATTGGTATTAGCAGCCTGTAACTGTTGCTCCGATTTCGTCAATCTACGTACTACAGGCAATACCAGCCAGTACAGGAGGACCCATCCTAGAGCAGCCATTAAAGAGGTATATAGGGCAATATCATAAAGACGCTTGTTTGCCGATTCGTACAATTCCTTTTCATCTATTTTGAGCACCATTCCAATGTTTTGATTCCTCAACCCTTGATAGGCTGCAACGACCGGAATCTGTCGATAATCCTTGGCATTGATGATGCCAGTCTTGCCATTTAAGGCAAAGTCCATCGGTAGCGGTAGATTGTTCACAATACGAGACAACTGTTTGAATTCAATTCCGCTTTCTCGACTTAGTAAACATTTCATTTCAAAGGAGTTATTCTTTAGAGGCTGGCACAGCATGAATTCACCTGAACTGCCGATCCTCCTGTGCGATGTGCTGGTTCGTTTCAGATCCTTAAGGTTCTTCTCAGTCTGAATGCTTCCGACTTGATGTCCATCGGAATTCAACACACTCTCAGTGACACGTACGAATAGGGATTTACTTTTTGAGTCCCACGCCATTGTTATGGAGGTGTCATTTATTAATGAAAACGAGGGTTCTAAATCCCGGATGAAATTCCCCGTACTTAGTAACTCCTTGCCATGAATATCGTAAGCTGATGCAGCGGTGAAGCCAGCTTCCAATAACGAGTCGATATTCAGTTTAAGATTCTGCAAATCGATGACACTGCCTGGGGCCACACTGATCTGATAGAGCGCTTTTATTAGGAAGGGCCGACTGGCTGCCGCGTGAGTGTCCTCTTTAGCATCCTCTAACCCAGCGATCAGATGGTGTGCATCCTCTTGCAATGTTATTTGGAGTGCTTTTCCGAGAGACGACTCGACCTGAGTCTTCATCACTTCATAGACCATAATGCCGGTTACGAGCGTTAGCCCTATCAATAATAGAGCGCTCATTAAGCCGATCTTATGGTCGTCACGCAGTTTCAACAGATAGTCCCCTTAATCCCCTGTATTTGCTTTCGTTCC
>JBAXQP010000377.1 GCA_037131655.1 bacterium
GGTTGTCTATGAATATTCCTTTAAAAAGAAGAATATTTCTCTTCACTCTTGAATACTTTATAATATCCTGCTTAGTGCAACTGCGTGACGTTTTATTGTCCTTTAATGACCTCTACTTTAATCTGTCTGGCGGGGCATTCAGATGCAGTTGTTGTTTTGCTCATAAAAAGCGGAACATATTATACATAAAGCTCAAGATATCATAATAACAATTACTCTGCCAAAATAATGTGAGGCCAATATATGTCATCCGATCAAAACTTCATCGATTTCCTTACAGATCAAATGTCAGACGCCGGAATTATTACTTATAGGAAAATGTTCGGCGAGTACGCGATCTATTGTGACGGGAAGGTGGTTGCTCTTGTCTGCGATAATCAATTGTTTGTTAAACCAACCGTCGGCGGCAGGAAGTTTATCGGCGATGTGGTTGAAAAACCTGCTTATCCAGGAGCGAAACTGAGTTTTCTTATTGAAGATAAGTTTGAAGACCGCGAATGGATCAGCGATCTGATAACGATCACAACCGCTGAACTACCAGATCCCAATCCGAAAAAACGCCCAAAATAATTATATTGCCACGGAGGCTCAGAGATTTTTGGTTTGCGAATAATTAGCAACCGTCTTCAAATAATTCCCCATAAATAATATTTCAAAACCGGAGATTAATATTCCTTTGAAAAGAAGGACATTTCTCTTTTCTGTTGTATACTTTATTTATTCCAACTCGGCTGAAGGAGTGGGATAAGGTGAAAATATGAAGAATCGTTTATACTTAGTCGTATTCTGTGTTCTGATCGCTGTAAACATCAGTTGTGCTGCTACACGGCCAACAAAGGCACAGGTACGTGCCATTTTGAAAGCGGTGGAAGTAGGAAACATCGCAAAAGTCAGAGCTTTAATCCAATCAACCCCTTCACTCGTTTACGCAAAAGATGACTATGGGACTACCCCGCTTCATATCGCTGCCATTAATGGTAAGACGGATATCGCCGTGTTTTTAATTGATAATGGGGCTAATATCAACGCTCGACAAACGGATGGCTCGCCTCCATGGGGTATTGAAGAAGGTGACTGCTGCTGTTCAACAGAAGATTATGTTCAAGATACATATAATGGCTGCACACCTCTTCATTGGGCTGCTTTTCACAATTCGAAAAAGGTTGCGGAATTGCTGCTGTCCAAAGGGGCGCTCGTTAACCCAGGAGACAAACACGGCTCAACTCCTTTAACCTACGCGGCTCATAACGGTTGGGCTACTATTGCTGGAATGCTGATTGCCAAAGGGGCCAATGTCAATGTAGTAGGTTGGCATAAAAACCGCCCTCTCCATGAAGCAGTATCCGAAAAACACCCTCAAACAACAGAATTACTACTGACAAACGGTGCTTTAGTCAATGTTAAAGGAGAATTCGGAACAACTCCTCTTGACTCGGCAATATATAATAAGGATATAGCAATAGTCAAGCTGTTAGTTGCTCACGGCGCTGATGTGAATTTGCGGGATAATGAAGGGTCAAGGCGATTGTCTAGGCGATTGAATGAATACATAAGCACACCCTTTACGTTTGCTGTCGAAAACGAACAAGTTGAAATGATTAATTACCTTTTGGAGTATGGAGGGGATCCTAACGCGATATGTGACACTGTTGGGGATACGGTTCTGCATTTAGCCTCGTTTCGAGGCCAGGCATCGACGATCAAACTCCTACTCGAAAAGGGTGCTAAAGTCGAAGAGCGCAATTCTTTTGGAAACACACCCATCATGTCAGCGGCCGTAAAAGGGCACATAGAGATAGTCAAGTTATTGGTCTTGCATGGGGCCAATGTGAATGCCAAGAACAAAAAAGGCACTAGCGCCCTATCTTTCGCCCTATCCGGCAACCGCTATGATACTGCCGACTACCTACGTTCCGTCGGAGCAGAGGAGTAGATTTAAGGCATCGGCAATGATGCTGCCGATGCTCCATAGCGCTAGCGTCACGCCAGCTCTTTCTTTCAACATCCCAACGGGACGTCATTCCGAGCGTAGTCGAGGAATCTTCGGAAGACCCTTCGACTACGCTCAGGGTGACGTGCATATTGCACGTAGGGGGCAAAGCCTACTAACCCCCATTAACATCCTGTAATCTCCCTTGAAAGGAGAACATTCAGGGACATATCACCAATTACCTCTCCCCTTATTGACAGCATCAGCTTGAATGTCTGATAATTACCT
>JBAXQP010000378.1 GCA_037131655.1 bacterium
CTCGCGATATTACTCGCGACGGGCAAATCAACTTCGATGACCTCGAATGGGAATATCTAAATGGAGACGGAGACTTTCGTAGCCCAGAAGTTACAAAGCTTCGTGACGAAGCGGATATCATCATAACCAATCCTCCGTTTTCTCTGTTTCGGGAATTTCTTGCGTGGATTGTCGAAGCGAACAAAAAATTTCTGGTTATAGGCAATCTGAATGCCATCACCTATAAAGAAGTGTTTCCACTGATAAAGGAAAACAAGTTGTGGCTGGGGCCAACCATCAGCAGTGGGGATCGAGAATTTGAGGTTCCAGAGAACTACCCTCTCCTCGCCGCCGGATGGCGAGTTGATGACAAGGGGAAGAAATACATCCGCGTTAAAGGCGTCCGTTGGTATACCAACCTCGACCACGGACGCCGCCACACGCCACTCGTTTTGATGACAGAAAAGGACGTTGTTCGCTACGGGCTTGAGCGACCTTTTGAAAAATATGACAACTACGATGCTATTGAAGTTCCTAAAACCAAATGGATTCCTAGTGATTACAGTGGCATCATGGGTGTCCCCATAACCTTTCTGGACAAATATTGCCCGGAACAGTTTGAAATATTAGGTGCGACCCAAAGAGGATGTCACGATGCTGTTCCTGATTTTAAGAAATATGACGATTATGTCGAAATGAGTCAATCTGGTGGTCCCACAGGTTGCACTGGCGGCAAAACCAATGAGAACGCCAATCTGTTGGTAAATGACGGCAAAAAGAATTATTTCAAGAACAAAGAAGGGCGGATAGTTCAGTCTGCCTACCAACGAATATTTATCCGCCACAAAAATCTATGAAAACACAACTCCGCACAGAAATCACAATCAAAGCCCTCTGCGAGGGATTCGTCTATAACGAACTTGAAGGCAAGGGGCTATTCGGCCTAGCCGGCAAGCTTACAATTCAGCCGGAATACCAGCGCAACTACATTTATGCAGAAGAGAACTGCGATGTGGCAGTGATTGACTCTATCCTAAAAGGCTATCCTCTGGGCTTAATCTATTTCATCAAAACCGCAGATGGCCGCTTTGAAGTGTTGGACGGGCAACAACGCATTACCAGCATCGGCCGCTTCCTCACCAAGCGGTTCTCCGTCCAAGTGAATGGAACCGTGCAAAATTTCGATAGCCTGGCTAGCGACTTGCGCGATAAGATCCTCGAAACAACGCTTCTTGTTTACGAATGCGAAGGAACTGAACCCGAAATTAAAGAGTGGTTCAAAACCATCAACATCGTCGGGATTCCGCTTAACGAACAAGAAGTGCTAAACTCCATCTATTCCGGGCCGTTCGTTACTGCTGCGAAAGCCGAGTTCAGTAACAGCGCAAACGCAAACTTGGAAAAATGGAGCGCTTACGTTCGCGGTTCTGCTAATCGCCAAGAAATCTTGGCATGCGCCATCAAATGGGTCAGCGAGGGCGACGTGGATGGATACCTTGCCGCGCACCGGAACTCGAGCGACATCTCGGAAATCAAGCGCCACTTCAATACGGTTATCGAATGGGTTTCCACCGTGTTCCCGGCGACCGAAAAGGAAATGCGGGGCATCGATTGGGACAGGCTCTATCGCGCCTACCACGATACTGCCTTCGACCCCAAGGAAGTGGATGCTGATGTTAAGGCTCTCTACGCCGATCCCTACGTTAAGAACCGCAAGGGGATATTCGAGTATGTTCTCGGCGGCAAGAAAGAAACGAAGTTGCTGGAAATCCGAATCTTCGATGATGGCGACAAGCAAACCGTTTACCGCGCTCAAACAAAAGCGGCGAAGGAAGCAAAAAATTCCAATTGCCCGCTGTGCGCTCTCGGGCACGCCTCCAACAAGGACAGACTTTGGGAGTTGCGCGAGATGGATGCCGACCACGTTACTGCGTGGAGCCATGGCGGGGCCACTGCCATCGAAAACTGTCAGATGCTGTGCCGTCCGCACAATCAGGCAAAAGGGAACAAGTAATAACTTTTTGCGCCGACGCGGGGGTGGGCAAGGCTGGGCATAGTCTGCTTCTCCGAAAACAAATCCGCGTATCTTACGCTTATGTGGGATGGAACTCATAACAATTTTCGCGGTGCGCTGGATTCATTTATTCTGGCGAACGGGCTAAAAAGAAAGATGGTTGGGGGGTTGCCTTGCCTCGATGCTGTAGGCGATCCGGACTTGATGAGGCGCATAAGGCAG
>JBAXQP010000379.1 GCA_037131655.1 bacterium
TCTCTACACTGGATCACAAAACTTCGAACAAGTTTTTTTAGAACTCGATGAATTATTATCGATTGCCTTAGTTTTTTCCGTGTGCGCTCAATCTCATGACCAAGACGTATGAATTCTGACTTCAAGGGATCCTTCGTCTGCTTGCACCCACGCTTGTCGTCCGTAAGAGCCGGCTCGGCTCCCTTTCAATAGTCTCTGCGCCTCTTCACGAGATGTGAGGATTAACAATCCCTCCTGCTTAAGCAGTACCCCGACCTCGCCTGACGCACGATCTGAACCATTTACTTCACCAAAAACTACCAGCAGTCAATTAACGCCGATACTTACGGATCAGAAATACTCAGTCTCACTCAGATTTAGTCACACTAAATCGTTCTTCTCTGCTGCTTTAACTTCTAGCTGAAATAATCTTAGCCTTTTTTGCCCAGCAACAGGATGGAACACGACAAGTAGGACAGACGATGTAAGAATCATGCTGATGCATCAGTACGTAAAAATCGTTGTCGTCTGAACAGAATTTTAGATAACGTACATCAGTGAAGGTTACTTCGGCACAATTAGCCTAGCAATGTCACGGAATCGGCATGCCTTTAGCCGATCTTATTTCTCTTCCAATTTCTCAAGGCGTTTCTTCAAATCTTTAATAACTTTTACTGTGGCAGGGAGTTTGACGAGGTGGGCGAACATTTCTAGGGTTTCACGTTGAGGTCGAGCGGGGGTACCCCATAAGGTTGAGCCAGAAGGCATATCACCTAGTACTCCACTTTGGCCGCCGACTATTGAACCTTTGCCGATAGTGACATGTTCCTTCACACCAACCTGTCCGGCCAATATAACCCCATCTTCTAATGTCACACTGCCCGATAGGCCGACTTGCGATACAATGATGCAATTCTGTCCAATATTGCAGTTGTGAGCGATCTGGACAAGATTATCTATCTTCGTTCCGTTTCCGATCTTCGTCACACCGGTTGTTGCTCGATCGATAGTTGTATTCGCTCCGACTTCAACATCATCACCTAACACGACATGACCAATTTGAGGAATTTTAATATGTTTGCCACTGCTGAAGACGTACCCAAAACCATCTGCACCTATCACAGCGCCTGAATAGAGAATACAGCGTTTTCCTAACACTGTACTATTCATGATGCTAACATTAGGATATATCGAACAGCCCTCCCCGAGTTTAACATCACAACCCACAAACACATGCGGATAAATGACTACCCGATCGCTAATCGTCACATTTTCGCCGATAGTCACATAAGCTCCAATCGCCACATCTTTCCCTACTGTCGTTCCAACACCAAGGATTGCGGTAGGATGCACCCCTTTTGCGACGCAATGAGGTCGCGCAAATAGCGTAAGGGTTAAAGCGAAAGCTAAACGAGGATTTTCAACACGAATTAACGGCTTGCCGACTTTTATTGCATCTTTAAAAGTGATAATCGCTGAAGCTTGGCTCTGCTCAGCCAAGGCTAAGCGACGCTCATCCTCAGCAAATGTCACTGAACCTTCTTCAGCCGCATCAAATCCGCTGCATGACCTAATGACAATGCCCGGATCGCCATCAAGATCACCGGCAACCGCTTGTGCGATTTCACCTAATGTGTGACTTTTCAAAATGTCCATTGATTGATAAACTCCTCCGTCATGTCCTCTGCGCCATCCGGAGAGGTTGCCAGGATATATCCGTGCCGCTTAGTCCACTGGTTTGCGGCCTCACGTGTTTGCTCAAGAGTTAATGACCGCCATATTTCCTTGCTTATCCTTAGGTTCTTCTCAATCGTTGGAGCAAGTTCTTTGTACTCAAGAAGCGGTGCGATTGCTTCTATATTAAGATTAGCCGATGGGATCGTCTTTGAGCCTACATAAAAATATGAAGAACTATCGATACCTGTCAAGCTTTGTGTAACAACCTGCTTACGAACTAAAGCCAATTCCTTTTCCAATTCAGTTTGATATTGCTCCTCGGCTTGTTTATTCGCATGATTCTTCGCCTCATTCGTCAACTTCGCTTGCTTAGCGATAAATTCAACTAGCGTAGCGTTCATCAAGTCATTAATTTTCACTAAGTTCGTTGCGACTTGAGCTAACTTGTCTTTTACATCAACAGGAGGGCTATTTCGATCTGCAAGTATCATCACACGAGTTCGATCAAGTTCCAATTGAAAGATCTTTTCCGCATAAAGCTCGGCAATTTCTCTGG
>JBAXQP010000380.1 GCA_037131655.1 bacterium
ACCGTAGAGTTTATTGAGTGAAGACATTAGACTAGAAGAATAATTATTTGCAAAATTTGCGTTTAAACAGGGAAAAATCTAAATATCCCAATATCATGGAAACTTGAAGGACCCTAGATGATCCGTGCTGCATTGGTTCTCTTCAAGATTCTAGTCCTTTTTGCTTTGGGAGCATATCTATTCAGGACGACTGACCTAAATTCCACTTCAGATTTGCTAATGTCGGCGAACATCTCACTTGTGACCCTGGCAGTGGGCTTAATGGCATTTGCTCTGTTGGCAAATGCCGCTCGGTGGATGCTTGTTACAAAGGTCCTCACCCCTCCTATCGGTGTCGGCACGGCAGTTCTTGGTACTTTCGAGGCTATGTTTTTCCAGCAGATATTGCCAACTGGGCTAGGAGGTGATGCGTCTCGCACGTTACGCGCGCGCGATGCAGGAGTTTCGTTATCCCAATCAGTGTATGGGGTCATAGTTGATCGAGCCAATGGACTGCTTTTTGTAGCACTATCAATACTAGGGGCGGGTTGGTTATCAAATTCGCTGGTCATAAAATCGAGACTATTCTGGGTGCTGCTCAATTGTTCTGTAGCCATATCCATTGGCGCATTAGGAGCAATAGTTGTCGGCGTGTTTATTTCTGGTGAGCGGCTCCCTAGAATGATAAGGACACCACTCCGAATCACACAGGAATATTCACGCTGCATGCGCAACTGGTATTTCTTGACACTTACTCTTGCTTGCCTATTTGCATCTAACGCCATGTACATCTTGTCGTTCAAATATTGTGCGCTGGCACTTGGTGTTCCAATTGCTTGGTGGGATGCTATTATTATAGTCCAAGGAATGGTTTTAGTTTCAATCATTCCTTTTTCGATCGGTGGATGGGGATTGAGAGAAGGAGCGGCACTATTACTATTCGCCCCTTTGCACATCCAGCCTTCGAGCGCTGTAGCGGTGTCCGTATTGTTCGGGCTAGTTTTGACTCTTCTAGCGATATTTGGAGGTACGCTTTGGTTTACGTGCGGCTATAAACGTTTTTATTATAAATAGACTTGGGGAATATGTTAGTCCTTGCATCTCAGTGCCGACGCCGACCTTCACCTTCCAGTAAGCGGTTGCCGTAGTCGACCGCGGAGATCTCGATGAACTTGATCATCACCACGGAATTATGATGAGCAATACTTCCGAACTTCAGAATATATCACTTGATCCGATGCCGCCTCACAAGAGAAAGATTCTCGAAAACGCCGAGCGAATGGCGGCTGACCGTGAGAAGTGGATTTCTAAGAACGCTTCGTATTATGAGGACGATAGGCGATATCTTGGCTTTCTTGTGCCTGAGGGGTCACGCGTCCTTGACCTGGGTTGTGGCACAGGCTCACTTCTAGCGTCACTAAAACCACTTCGGGGTGTTGGAATAGACTTTTCACCCGCAATGATCGATTTCGCAAGACAACGTCACCCAGATCTTGAATTTACCCTTGGAGATATTGAGGACGCCGCGACCATTGGGGAAATCCAGGGCGACTTCGACTTCGTTATCATATCCGACACTATAGGTATGGTAGAGGATATTGACGCAATGCTGCATAATTTGCATCGTTTGTTTTCACCTTCCACGCGTTTGATAGTGGCATATTTTTCGCCTTTTTGGGGGCCTCTGCTTAACTTAGCAACACGCATTGGGTGGCGTATGCCTCAACCAAACGTGAGCTTTATCTCATCGACTGACTTCCACAATATAATGGATCTCTCAGAATTCGAAGTTATCCGTAGTGAAGGCCGACAGCTGGTTCCATTTAAAATGTTTGGTCTGGGGCGGTTAATCAATCGATTTGTCGCTCCACTTCCACTATTGCGACGATTGTGCCTCCGCACCTACTTGGTTGGCAGATCTCTTCAAAAGCTCGATTGCAAGGATGATTCTGTGTCTATCATAATACCTTGCCGCAATGAGAGAGGTAACATCGAGCGCGCGATAAAGGAAATGCATCGATTCGGGAGTCACCAAGAAATATTGTTCATCGAGGGGAACTCTAACGACGGTACATATGAAGAGTGTATCCGTGTTCAAGAAAGCTACAAGGGATCATGGGATATCAAGGTGCTGCGTCAAGACGGAAGAGGTAAAGGTGACGCAGTAAGGAAGGGTTTCGAATCGGCGGAATGCAACGTGTTAATGATTCTAGATGCTGAC
>JBAXQP010000381.1 GCA_037131655.1 bacterium
CTACTGGCCTGGTTAAGAAAGGTCAGGTTTGCCGAGCTGTTGTTGTAAGGACCAGCCATCCAATCAGGAGGGCTGATGGAACTCATTTAAGGTTTGATGATAATGCCGCCGTAATTGTTGATGATGCCTTGAATCCTATTGGATCAAGAATCTTTGGTCCGGTTGCGCGTGAACTGCGAGACAAGAATTTTATGAAGATTATATCGCTGGCGCCGGAAGTGATATAGCGATTGGATAGAGTTAAAGGAAATCGAAATTGAGTATTAAAAGAATAAGAAAGAATGACATTGTGATTGCCGTGTCAGGATCAATTGCAGGGAAGTCCGGGAAAGTTATGCACATATTTTCGGACGGTGATCGCGCAATTGTTGAAGGTGTAAACATGGTGAAAAAATGTCTGCGTAAATCTCAGGATCATCCTCAGGGTGGAATAAGCGAGAAGGAGGCTTCGATACCGTTGTCAAGGTTGATGCTTCTTTGCCCGACCTGTAAGAAGGGTGTGCGAACTGGCAGGGTTAAACACAATGAACAGATGTTGAGAAAGTGCAAACGATGTGCGCACTTGTTTGAGGGTTCAGTCAAATGATGCCGCGATTAAAGCAGAAATATGCCAGTGAAGTGGTTCCTATGCTCAAAGACAAACTTGGAATGACAAACATTCTCAGAATGCCTCGCCTGGTAAAGGTGGTTGTTAACATGGGCATTGCGGCCGGCAAGAAAGATGCGATAAATAATCTTACTGCTGATCTTGCCAAGATAACAGGCCAGAAGCCAGTATTGAATAAGGCTCGGGTGAGTATTTCTAATTTCAAGGTTCGAGAGGGAATGATTGTTGGCGCAAAGGTTACGATGAGGGGCGACAGGATGTATGAGTTCTTGGATCGTCTGATCAGCGTGGCTTTGCCCAGGATCAGGGATTTTCGTGGAATATCACCGAAATCTTTTGATGGGCGAGGAAGTTACACGCTTGGAATCAAGGAACAGACGGTTTTTCCCGAGATCGATCCGAATAATGTAACCGTAACGCAGGGGATGGATATAACAATTGTAACTACAGCTCGCAACGATAATGAGGCGCGCGAGATGTTAAAGCTGCTTGGGATGCCGTTCTCAGGCAATTAGCAGGAGGCTGGGTACTTGGCTAAGAAATCACAAATTGCGGAAGCGAAGCGCAATCCGAAATACAAGACACGCAAGTATCATCGTTGTGTGCGTTGTGGCAGGCGGAGAGCATTTATGAGGAAGTTCAAGATTTGCCGTTTGTGCTTCAGGGAACTGGCAGTGTCGGGTCAGATTCCTGGTATTGTCAAGGCTAGTTGGTAATATCGGAGAGAATATGAATTTGACAGATCCAATTGCTGATATGTTGACGCGTATTAAGAATGCGCTTGCGGCTGGTCTTGAGACGGTGGATATGCACCAGTCAAAGATGAAGGTTGAGGTTGCCCGTATCCTGAAGAAGGAAGGGTACATCAGGGATTATGTGGTTGAGGGGGGAAGCAAGAAGAAGATATTGCGGATATATCTTAAATATACAGAAGAACGTGAACCGGTAATACAAGGCATAAAAAGGAAGAGTAAGCCGGGTTTGCGACTGTATAGCGGAGCCGGAAAGGTCCCGAAAATCATGGGGGGCATGGGTGTTGTGGTTATGAGCACTCCGCTCGGTATGATGACCGGCAAGGAAGCAGTCAAGCGTGGTGTGGGTGGAGAAATTGTCTGTTTAGTCTGGTAAATTGAGTACGGTTGTTGAGGATTGAAATGATTTTTTGGAGTAAAGAATGTCACGTGTAGGACAGAAACCAATAGAGATACCGTCGGGTGTAACTGTAACGGTCAACGGTTCTGACGTTTGCGTTAAGGGGGCCAAAGAGGATCTGGCTATGACCATGGCCTCTGGTGTTTCTGCAGTTGTTGAAGGCGGTAAAGTTGTTGTTACAATTGCTGATGAGGAGAAGGGAAATCTTCACGGGCTGACGCGGACTCTCATCGCTAATATGATCGAGGGTGTTACAAAAGGGTACAGCAAGCAGCTTGAGATTCAGGGTGTTGGTTTCAAGGCGATCCTCCAGGGGAAAGTTCTCTTGTTGTCGTTGGGTTTCTCGAGTCCGGTGGAATACCAGATTCCTGCTGGCATAACAATCACGGTTGATAATGCAACGGCAATATCCATCAAGGGTGCGGATAAACAGATGG
>JBAXQP010000382.1 GCA_037131655.1 bacterium
GGTCGAAGCCGTATAAAGTACGGATTACGGATTGTTTGCGGATAATACGGATTACGGATTCGTAGATTCGTAGCAAATTCGTAATTTGTAGAATATATGAAAGAGATTTATTACGACAATTCAGCGACGACGAAAATTGATCCTCGAGTACTTGAGGCAATGTTGCCGTTTTTACAGGACAGCTTTTCCAACCCATCATCTTTGCATTCGTTCGGAAAGGTTGCTCGTAACGCCGTTGAATTAGCCCGTCAGCAGATCGCGGAATGCGTTGGAGCTCAACCACACGAAATACTGTTCACTTCATGTGGCACGGAAAGTGATAACTGGGCGATTAAAAGCACTGCCTACGCCCGACGAGATAGAGGTATGCATCTAATCACCTCGTGCATAGAACATCCTGCCGTCCTCAACTGCTTCGCTTTCTTGGAAAGGGAAGGATTTTCTGCATCTCTTCTTCCGGTAGACAAATATGGTCGTGTATCTGTTGACGACCTGAGGGCGTTCATTTCGCCAGGTACAACGGTTGTATCTGTTATGATGGCTAACAACGAGGTTGGCACTATCCAAGACGTGAAGCTTCTGGCGGAGGTGGCTCATGAACACTCAGTAGTTATGCACACCGATGCTGTTCAGGCGATTGGTCATATCCCAGTCAACGTAATAGATTTAGGAGTTGACCTGCTCTCAGCCTCAGCACATAAGTTCAACGGTCCCAAAGGCGTAGGTTTCCTTTATAAGCGTGCTGGCATATCTCTGCCATCGATGATGGATGGCGGACATCAAGAGTTTGGTGTCCGCGGAGGAACTGAGAATGTTGCTGGAATCGTGGGGATGGCATGTGCACTGAACAACCACGTTACAAACCTACGACAAAACATCTGTCACATTGATCGGTTAGCAACTCTGATCAGATCACGGGTGCTTGCATATATCCCTGAAGCAAAGTTCAACGGATGCCCTAGTCAGCGGTTACCTGGATTGATCAGCCTTTCACTGGTCGGGGTATCCGCCGAAAGTGTACTACACTTACTTGATCTGAAGCGTATTTTTGTTTCTACCGGTGCAGCCTGTAACTCACGTAATACGGCTATCTCACATGTTCTCCAGGCACTAAACCTTCCTATCGACCATTCTGTCGGAACTCTGCGTATCTCGCTTTCCAAAGACACTACTGAAGCAGAGGCTCTCACCATCGCTGACACCATCGTCAGTTTGTATTTCAAGCTATACAAGTAAGGGATAAGTCAGGACAATTACCGGGGTAAATCTCAATCTAAAATAGGCTAACTGCGATAACGCAAAAGGAAGTCTGATTTGGTGCTCATTTTTCCTCATACGGACTAACTTATAAGACATACTGGGTGCGCACTGCCGTGGTAGTAGCCTGAAAATTGTAGTTGAGAAATGAGAGTTTAGTAATGTTATTGAATAAAGAACAGAAAGCAGCGGTTGAATACGTTGATGGCCCTCAAGTGATTGTGGCGGGGCCGGGGTCAGGGAAGACACGAGTCATTATCTCTAAGATTGAGTATTTGGTGTCGCAACTTAGTATTGACCCTTCTCGGATTCTAGCGATCACTTTTAGCAACAAAGCTGCCGATGAAATGAGCGACCGACTTGCTGAGGCATTTCCTTATCGTTCCCATGAGTTTAATGTCCATACTTTTCATGCTCTATGCTGGAGAATTGTGCAGGAGTTTTCCGCTGAAGCTGGGTTCAAACCTGGGGTTCAGATACTGGATCAGACGGCAGCCTGGGTGCTTGTGCGCCGTCATATTGAGGAGTTTGGCCTTTGCCATTTCCTCCCTAACTCCGATCCGTTCAAATATCTATTTGACCTGTTAAAGCACATCAGCAGGGCAAAGGATGAGTGGGTTTCAGTCCAAGAATACGGGGATTATGCCCTAAAGCAGAGGGAACAGTATCAAAGCAAACTGGGCTCGCTCATTCCTGAGGAAGCGGCAGATCAACTGGTCGAAGTAGAAAAGCGAGAAGAACTAGCACGGTTCTACCTTCTCTACCAAGAGAGGCTGCGTTCAGAAAACTGCACTGATTTCGGCGATCAGATCGTCACCGCGCTTGATTTACTCACAAAACATTCCGATGTGCGTAAGCAAATCCAATCCAGGTGGGATTACATCCTCGTCGATGAGTTTCAAGATACCAACATTGCCCAGATCGAGCTTCTTAAGCT
>JBAXQP010000383.1 GCA_037131655.1 bacterium
AAACGCCGACGATAAAACACTGGTCACTTTCCTGCAGAACGTGTCGTTGGTATCTGACATCGATACCTATGACGACGCTTCTGATATGGTCACCATGATGACCGTGCATACGGTGAAAGGGCTGGAATATCCTGTGGTATTCATGGTGGGCATGGAGGAAGGTTTGTTCCCCCATCAACGCGCGATGACCTCGGATACGGAGCTTGAAGAAGAGCGCCGCCTCTGCTACGTAGGCATGACCCGCTCCAAAGAAGAATTGCACCTAACCCATGCCTATCGGCGAACCCTCTATGGTTACCCAACCATCGCCCGCCGTTCGAGATTTCTCGATCACCTTCCGAAAGATAGCTATTTACCCATCGGCAGCAGCGCCCCCCCCGCTGCCGCCAGCCGTGTGGTTGAAAGAGATTGGCGAGGGACTGAACCATTCAAAGATCCGCATCACTGGGAAGAACCCGCCATCCAAGTCAACGGCTGGGATAGCGGCCCAGTCATGCCATTTGCCGTCAGCGAAAAGGTCAAACACGCCAAATTCGGTATCGGCGTAGTCGTAGCCTGTCAAAAAACAGGCCAGGACTTCCAGATAACCGTCGCTTTCCCCGGCGTAATCGGCATCAAAAAACTCCTCCAAAGCATCGCCAAACTTGAGGCATTGGGATAATCTCCACACGTTCCACATTGAATTCCAAAGAAATTTCAGTATTACCTCTTGACTTATTATGAGTATATGCTTATAATATAGTTATGGGAGAAACATTATGGCAAGACCATGTTTTCGAAGACAAATAGGAAATGGGCCTACCGTGACCCAGTTTAATCCAAGCGGATCAGCCGACAATTCAGAAGACTTTGTTACTCTTAGCCTCGATGAGTTCGAAGCGATTCGCCTCGCAGACCTGCAAGGGCAATACCACGAGCAGGCCGGCGAAGAAATGGGTATCTCCCGCGCCACCTTTGGCCGCATCTTGGAAAATGCTCGAAAGAAGCTTGCTCAGGTGTTGGTCGAAGGAAGGCCACTTCGCATCGAAGGAGGTGTAGTAGAAGTGAGTGAAACTAGACAGTTCCATTGTGCGGCCTGCAAACATAACTGGGAACTCCCATTTGGAACAGGACGCCCCGCAGAATGCCCGCAGTGCCAGAGCCAAAACTTCCATCGAGCTGATCGAGGGAAAGGCTGCGGACGAGGTAATTGCATGGGTCGTGGCCGCGGATTTCGCCAGGGTCAATCGGCCATAGCGATTAAAGACTGAACAAAACCCATCCACCCTCGTACAATATCTAGGTGGATCGACTGTGATTTAATTGATCATGATATGAGGAGGAATAAGAAAATGAAACTCGGAAGCGTAGCATTTATCGTTGCTGTCGTTCTTGGACTGACAATGAGTATAGCGGTTGCACAACGAGGGCGCGGGGGCCCTGGAATGGGTCCCGGTGGGTCTGGTTTTGGACCTGGAGGAAATAACCAACCCAATATGCCGCGGATGGGTGGCGGCGGCAGGATGTGCGGTCTTGGTCTTGGGATTGGGATCGGCTTTTCTATGGCAAACGACCTTGGGCTTAGCGCCAACCAAATAACCCAGCTTCAAAAAGTAACCGATAAGTTCCTTGCCGATACGAAACCAATTAGTGATAAGATGCAAGTCAAAGCCAAAGAGCTTTCTCTGCTTTGGACTGCGAAAACCCCCAATAAAGCCGCGATCAAATCGAAGATTGCTGAGATGGACCAACTTCGCGCCAAACTCCGCAATTCGATGGTAGACCGAACTTTTTCAGCAATGAAGGTACTCACAGCCGCGCAGAAAACCAAACTCCGCGACTTGGTAGTAAAGCAACCCGGCTTCGGAGCAGGTTTGGGATGCGGGCTAGGAATGGGCTTTGGTCGAGGCGGTAACTGCTACATGATGGGTGGCGGCAGCCGAGGAATGGGCGGAGGCCGTGGAAACAGATAGGCTTAAAGTGATCTTCCCCAGAAAAAAAAAGGGCACGTGTGTAATAGTAGAGAGGTATTCCATGAATAGCATACGGAGCGGAACGCTTCTGAGGAGAATTCCGGCTTTCGGTCATCCAGTCTGCGACTGCCCTGCTCCTTCTTGACAGCAGCAGGGGGATAGTGGAATAATGAAATTGAGCGGTGGCTATCGCCGTGGGAGGTCAATAATGAAAGAGCCGGCTCGACGTGACTGGCGCGA
>JBAXQP010000384.1 GCA_037131655.1 bacterium
TGATTTAACGTCTTCGATCAACAAAGCTGCAGCCTTCTCTCTAAGCTCATCCGGCAGAAGACCCATTTTCAACGCCAACACATAACACGTCTGAGAGCCATTCCCTACTTCGCCATTCGGACGCACATAGGCTTTGATGAACGCTTTTTTGATATTCTGATAAAGCGTTTCGTGCTCTTCGGCTTCTTTTTCAAGCCCTAATATTCTGGCAATTCGGGTCATGATCCACGCATCATAAGCCCAAACGGCAGTTGCCAAAACATCCCCCGGCGTTTTAGCGCCGCCAGGCACCCAATCGCCATAATCGCCGCTAAGCTTTTCGCGCCAAAGATAGTTCGCATTGAACTTCTTGATATGCGCAATCCACTTGACCATCGATGGGTAATGCACCTCAAGAATTCGAGTATCGCCGTACATGAGATAAAGCGTCCAGGGAATGACAACACCGGCATCAGCCCATGCAGGGGTACCTTCGCCCGGATAACCCGGCACTCTTGGAGCAATACTGGGCCAAACACCCTCGGGTGAAAGCGCATCATCCATGTCGCGCATCCACTTGGTATAGAACCCGCCCATGCTCATATTGAAGCAGGAGGTCATGCAGAACACATTGGCATCACCCGTCCAGCCCATTCGCTCATCACGCTGCGGGCAGTCGGTCGGAATACTATAAGTGTTTCCCCGTTGGCTTCGAATAATATTACGATAAAGCTGATTGACCATCTTATTCGAGCACTCGAAATTGCTCACCACAGGTGCTGCAGTATGAGAAACGCAACCTTCAACCGCGTCCAAACTCGGTTTGCCGGGGAAACCTGTGATCTCAACATAGCGAAAGCCGTGATAGGTAAAATGAGGCTCGTAAAATTCTATGCTATCACCTTTAAGAGTGTAGTAATCAGTCTGTGCGGCTCTTCGAAGGTTCTCGGTATATATATTTTCAGTCCCAGGAATAAGCGCCTCGGCAAATCGCATTCTAACGGCTGAACCGGCAGGTCCGCTGACTTTCAACCGTCCCCACCCGACCATATTCTCGCCCATATCAAACACATAAACCCCTTCGGACGGGTTCATCATACGTATTGGCTTAAGTATCTGGGTGATTTGAACAGTTTCGCAAACCTGCGCGCTGATTTCGAGTTGATGGGGAGGCATAACTTCAGCCTTCTTCCACTTAGAGTCATCGAAGTTGACGGAATCCCATCCTGACTGGTACAACCGAGCATCATAGATTTCGCCATCATATAGAGTCGACTTAATGATTGGCCCAGTGGACACTTTCCAACTCTCATCCGTGACAATCGTCTCGAGGGATCCGTCCGTATACTCGACCCTTATTTGAACCAATAACCGAATAGGCGGCTCCCCGAATGAGTAGGTATTAAGCGTATCTCCCAACTCACTGCCGTACCAACCCAAACCTAAAAACGCTCCCACAACATTATCGCCTTGAGTTAGTTGAGAGGTGATGTCATAAGTTTGATAGGTCGCGCGTTTTTTGTAGTCGGTGAAGTCGGGAGTGAGAATATCATTGCCAACTCGCTTGCCATTAAGTTGCAGTCGGTAGCTTCCCAGCGCAGTCGCATAGGCGCGAGCTGATTTTATTGGCTTGCAAAGGGTAAAGCATTTACGGAAGATGGGGTTCGGCTCCTGCTCACCGTCTCTAGCAATCCATTTGGCTTTCCAATCAGCCGGTTCCAAAAGCCCCATTTCCCAATAAGCAGTCTCACTCGGCTCAGAAACAGTCCCTGCGCTATCACAAACTCGCACGTTCCAATAGCACTTCTGATAGGAGGACATTGGCTTTCCGCCATAGACGATTTGCGCAGTCAGGTTCGATTTCACCTGTCCGCTATCCCATCGATAGGCGCTGCCAGATAATAATAGTTCAGGGGTTGAGGCAACCATTATTTGATAAGAAGTTTGCACTTCACCACTTTTATCGGATGAAACCAGCCAGGACAAACGAGGCTTATTTATATCGATCCCCATGGGATCGGATAGATATTCGCATTTCAGTTCAACCGGAGCCTTAAGCGCGCTTTTTGAACCAGTCACTGCAACTATCGTCAATAAAACCAGGCACATAATAAAAGGCGCACCGATAAGACTTGCAGCTTCAACTTGACTAATCGTTGCCGCACCGCATGGCAGAGTTCCCAGCAAACCGGCGGCTATAAAT
>JBAXQP010000385.1 GCA_037131655.1 bacterium
CCAAAGCATTCGGAATCATGTACAAAAGCATCAACGGCCAAGGGATAAAATTCGTGGGTAAAGAAAAGCGCTGATGAGAAAATAATTGCGTGATTCCACTCCCCTGGTAGCGTAACCGACAACTCATGCTGAGGTAGATAAGAAAATTTAATACAAATCTCCGGTGCCAAAGGTTCACTTAAAACCGCCTCGAGTGCAAGTTCGATAATTCGATGCCGGTAAAGTGGCGAGGAAAGGCAAAAGCTATCCCATGCAATGCCCGGCACAGTCTTTAATTCCTTTTTGGCTGCCTCTATATCTATTAAAAGCTCTTCTATATGCTGTATCAGAGCTGCGCACGAATCAGGTGATCGACGTATCCGCCCATAGTTGATTTCGTCTTGTTCCAGCCCTTCCAACAAGAAGTATTTTAAAAAAACACTGACCTCATCTTGAGTTAGAAGAGAATTGGCCGTCATTCCAAGACTATCCAATGTCCGGCAATAGGCACTAACCACATGATTGCAATCAGGGAATAAAGGCATTTTTGGTATATAGCTGATTCAGATAATCTTCACCGGCACGATTTAAATCTCTCAATACGATACGCGCGTTCTCGCCAATACGATCCCAGTTCGGACTATCGCCTTCTGCTCGTGCTCGCTCAAGCTCATGATGCTGTTCTCGCAAAGCCACTCGATCCCATAAGCCCACCCCGATATTGGGTTCGATGAGCACAACCCGCCAATCGACAATAGTTCCTGAAATAAGCATAGCCCCCTGTTGCAGCATAAAACGGGAACCTGTCCGATTGCCGAACTCATCAAAGATCGGTTGAGTTTCAACCAATATGCCTTCTCGATCAAATACGGGGGCAATAAGAAAATCCAGCATTAAATAACGTGGCATACCATAGGAAACACCCATCAGGTCGGCACCCACTTGTCGCCCGGTTTCAACGGTATATTGGGCTACACTTTTCGCCTCATACCGAGACAAGGCTTCCATAACAAGCCTCCCGGCATCGGCTAACTTTCTAATAATAGCCTGCTGGTACTCAGGACGAATAGTCTCCGGCTGCAACTGTTCGAGAGTGCCGCCTCTACCCACATTAGTGATTAACTGTTTGCTGTTAAGGGTAATCCAATGGGAGATATGCCATTTCTTTTCGAGATCAACCTCATTCGGGTTATCCGTAGAAAGGATGATGCGATGCGAACCAAAGATGGGGGTGTACGGTTGGCGTTGACGGTTTACCGCGTTACCCCATTCAGTAATTTGTCGATGGACAAAATTGCGCATAAACTCCTCGGAAGCCCAATGTTCTGGGGAACTGAGAATAACCTCCTGAATACACACATGATGTTTCAGCGAGATCTGGTAGATAAATTCGACGGCCAAGTGTAGTTGCGTTGAATCAAGACTCCCATCTGCTCTGCCTAGTTTAAACGCCTGTGCATTGCGCCCCCCGGATTCGGCTGCATCCTTGATCATGACCAAAGGATTGCGTCGGGCAAAAGCGAGTAGACCCGGGTAATCCGTATCCGCTAACCCGTTCAGAATAGTATCTTTGATTTCTGATTTTTCAATTGATAGGTCGGTATATTCGCTCAACCAATCGATCTCATCGGGCATATTCACACCGCTGTTACGAAAAATGTCCCGGTATTTCGCTTTATCGTAAGTTGTCCAGGTATGAAACAGTGATTGCACCGTGAAAGGTAATCCACAAGCCTCCAGTTTACCCGTGTTATAAATCGGATCACCATGAAAAGGATAAACTAATGCCGCCAGGATTGGGCGAGTAAACTTTGCCGCTATGCGTATGCCTTTAGGGTGCAATCGGCTAGCCAAATATTGCGCAGCTTCCTGCCTGGAGTAGCCCTTATGTACCACAAGTGCATCTTCGTAAGCTGACGGTTCCACATAAAAATGGCCACTGCTAATATAAGCCACTGAACGAGAGTAGTGTGGATCATCTACGATATCGATTTTACGGGTAATGATTAAATTGCACCCACGTCGGCCTTCTTCCGCCAATTCTCTGGTCAAACTTGGACCTTCGCACAACGCACGAGAAAAGTGGGTCCGACCTACAGGAACAGCAAAGATATGATTGACCCTTGAGAGATCGTAGATCAGGTCTGGATCGAATTCTGCAAAGACATCTGGAATCACAAATCCATCATTACGGAT
>JBAXQP010000386.1 GCA_037131655.1 bacterium
GATGAACTCAATTGGGCCGGTATGGGACGGCAATGAAGTTTGGCTCGTTACTTTTGGCGGAGCGCTCTTTGCCGCCTTTCCGATGGCCTATGCGGCAGCCTTTTCGGGCTTTTATCTGGCATTTTTCCTGCTTCTGTTTGCCCTGATCTTCCGAGCGGTGGCGTTGGAGTTTAGAAGCAAAGAGAAGTGGTCTTGGTGGCGCAACACATGGGATGTCGTTTTCTTTGTCGCCAGCGCCCTTAGTCCACTGCTAATGGGTGTGGCAATCGGCAATCTAATTACAGGCGTTCCGCTTCAAAATGGCAATTTCGTTGGCGGTTTCTTCGAGCTTCTAAAGCCCTACCCAATTCTCGTTGGCCTTATGACCCTATCGTTGTTCGTGATGCATGGCGCAATTTATCTCTATCTAAAGACGGGAGACGAACTGCAAAAGCGCGTTCGAAAATGGATGTTGACGGCTTGGGGTGTGTTTGTGACTTTTTATATAATCACTACCAGCATCACCCTCATTACGATCCCAAGCGCGACCCATAACTTCGAGCATTTCCCCTTGATTTGGGGGATTGTAGTAATCAACGTGCTGGCTATTGCCAATATTCTGCGTTCGATTTATAAAAACCTGCAAGGCCAGGCATTTATTTCCTCAGCAATAACCATCGCTTGTTTAGTGGCATTGTTTGGGATGGCGATCTATCCGAATATGATCACTTCAAGCATTAGCCCAGCATATAACCTAACCATTTATAACGCCGCTTCTTCTCAAAAAACGCTCGCAATTATGAGATTTATGGCATTTATCGGAATGCCATTCGTATTAAGTTATACAATTGCAATCTATTGGATATTCAGGGATAAGGTCCGCCTTTCTCAACACAGTTATTAATAGGCGAAGTGGCTATTGAAGGTCAAACGTTTTTGGGCATTATTGATTCAAACTTACACGCAATGGAGTGAAGATCAGGCTCCAAGATTGGGTGCTGCGCTTGCTTTTTACACCCTATTTTCCCTTGCCCCGCTAGTAATTATCGGCACGGCAGTTTTTGGATTATTTCTTGGACGTGAAGCTGCTGCCGGTAGAATTACTGGGGAGATTCGCGATTGGGTCGGCCCCGCAGCATCTGATCAAATTCAGCAATTTGTCACCGCGTCTACCACTCATAGCTCAGCCATTACTGCAACAGTTATCGGAACTATTCTCGCTTTAGTAGGCGCCACCGGTATTTTTATCGAACTCAAGAGTTCACTTGATATTATCTGGAAAGTTAAGCCAAAACCAAACTTGGGCTTTATCGGCTTTATCAAAACCCGCTTAGCTTCTGTATTGATGCTGTTAGGGGTTGGGATAATATTTATCCTGCTAATCAGCGCCAACACTGCTGTGGCTGTTTTAGCAAGGACAATCGGGCCATCACTTTCCGGCGGACCCATTGTTTGGCAGATTATGAACATAGTCGTTTCAATGATAATATTAGCGCTTCTGTTTGCATTTATGTTCCGTTATGTACCCGATGTGGAGATTGCATGGGGTGATGTGTGGGTTGGAGCAGCTTTAACAGCAGTCCTTTTCATGATTGGCCGATATTTGCTTGAATTCTATCTTAGCCGGAGCGCTGTGACCTCCCTTTATGGCGCTTCCGGTTCATTGGTTGCCCTTTTATTGTGGATCTACTATTCCGCTCAAATCGTCTTCTTCGGCGCAGAATTCACCCAAGTCTACGCGAACAAGTTCGGTTCAAAGGCCTAATAGGTTGGTCAGTGCCAATCTCCTCTAGGCCTTATTTATTGCGCTGAACATCCTCTCAACTTATTTCTGTGATTGGCTAAAAGCGGTGCAGTCAATTGCGATTAGTTGATTGGAAGGGCCGACTAGTGTGGCTTGGACAACCGTTCTCGCAGGCCTAGGAGTTCGGATGAAATGTTTTTCGAAAACTTCATCGACTTTCGCTAGATCGTTCGCATCTCTCAGGTAAATCGTTACTTTCACTACATCACTCAAAACCGCTCCGGCAGCAATTAATAATCCGCGAACACTCTGCAGCACGGCTTCTGTCTGTTCGGCGATACTCGAACCTATCACTTTTCGAGTTTGCGCATCAATAGGTCCCTGGGCGGAGATGAAAACCCAATCGCCAATTCGAAGAGCAGGTGAGTAAGGCCCGCTTGC
>JBAXQP010000387.1 GCA_037131655.1 bacterium
TTACCTCGAGCCTATATGGCAATCATGCATTTCTAATTTATTTTGGTGACATATCCAGGTCAGAAAAGAGCGAAAGAGCGCAAAACCAGGGAAAATTATGCTTAGGATCGTGCCCGTAATAACTTCCTATTCTTGGTGCGCCACGAAAGTGCACCTCCGCTAGCAGCTGCAAGTGCTGCCGGAAAAGCGCGACCGGGCGCATTTCGTACTAAGCCTTGGGCTTAATGTGGTAACGCATTAGGTTAAGCGTAGGCATAGGAAATTGCAAGCCATAAGCCGCAAGGTTAAACGCGATTGAGCTCCGTTAAGGAAGTTCTGAGGGGTGGCCGAGGGTCTCGAGAAACCCGAAGGCAACAATAGATGCAGCGATAATCGGCAGCGGTATCTATCACCTCCGGAGTCGAAGAGCATGGCGTGCAATGAAAGCGAAGCTGTAAACGTGGGAGGCCCTATCCGCTCTCGCAAGGATGTGAGTACTAACCGACAAGTGTAAAAGCGAGGGAGTTGGGATGGCGTAATTACAGAAAGATAGGGAGTCAGATCAGGCGTAGTACTCCGAGCTTGGGAAAGCCAAGTACATGGGGAAGGCCTGTGGGTAATTTTGACTCTGAAAAGGAAACGTGATGAGAACATTAGAATCTCAAGGAAACGCGGACACTGCATTAACAGAGATAGCATATCTATCGGCTCAGAATCCAGCTCAAGCGTTCCATAGCTTGATGCACCACATAAATGAGGGGAGTCTGAGACGCTGTTTCGACAAGCTGGACGGAAAGAAGGCTCTAGGAATAGACGGGATAAGCAAAGCCGCATATGGCGAGAACTTGCCAGCGAATTTACACGATCTAATTGCGCGGATGAAACGCATGGCTTACCGACCACAGGCAGTACGACAAGTGCTGATACCTAAAGAAGGAAAAGCTGGCGCAACGAGGCCATTAGGGATTAGTAATTTCGAAGATAAGCTGGTGCAGTATCGAGTGCAGGAACTTCTGGGAAGTATCTATGAACCAATCTTTCTTGACTGGTCATATGGTTTCAGACCGGGACGAAGCTGCCATGATGCGATAAGCGATCTATGCAATCACCTGTATTCGAATGAAGTAGAGGTAGTAATCGATGTTGATTTAGCCAACTTTTTCGGCACGATCGATCACGGAATTCTAAAAGATTTGCTGAGTGTAAAAGTAAAAGACACGAAATTCATGCGATATATCAGCCGAATGTTAAAAGCTGGCATACTTGTGGAAGGCGAGTTAAGTGTAAGCGATGAGGGCGTGCCGCAAGGGTCATGCGCCAGTCCAATATTTTCGAATATAGTCGCCCACTACGTGATTGATGAATGGTTAGAAGATATAGTCATGCCATTGATGAAAGGTACGATCAAAGCGGTTCGCTATGCTGATGATCTTGTCATCTGTTGTCGATATGAAGAAGATGCAATAAGGGTTAGAAAGGCATTGGGTAAACGACTGGATAAATACAAGCTCAAACTCAATGAAGAAAAGACGAAAATGGTTAATTTTTCAAAGAATAAGACACGGCGAGGTATTAAGCAGGAGGCCTTCGATTTTCTGGGTTTTACCTTCTATCTGGGCAGGTCACTGAAAGGGAATATAACCCCGAAAGTCAAAACCTGCGGCAAGCGATATCGGTCTAAACTGAATAAAATAAAAGACTGGGCGCGACAGATAAGGAATAGAGAGTCACTCGGCTCCATCTGGAAAACGTTCTGCGCCAAACTAAGAGGGCACGTGCAGTACTATGGCGTTAGCTTCAACAGTAAGGCGGTGGCGAAGTTTCTAAGAGAAGCCGAGAAAATCCTGTTTAAATGGCTAAACCGTCGCAGCCAACGCAAGTCCTTTGACTGGGACAAGTTTAGGCTGTTCCAAAAGATACACCCACTACCGGAAGCAAAAGTTCGTCACAGGCTGTTTTGATTAAAGTATAATATGTGAATGAGATTGTCTTGAGCCTATTGCCTGAATTGGGCACGATGGGTTCTAAATGGGAGGGAGGACGGAGCAATCCGTTCCCTTTACCAGATCATCAAATCTGGTCATCATCTTGAGGCGATCGGATCTATTAAAAAGCTCGATGGACAATGAGTACACCTGCGCTTTTTAACAGCTCCAATCGCCTCAAGCTAATAACCAGCTTTG
>JBAXQP010000388.1 GCA_037131655.1 bacterium
ATCCTTGATTACAATGAGGATGACTGCAAGGCGACGATGGTGCTGAAGGATGGGCTCGTCAAAATGAACCTTAGTCAGGAATAATAGATGCTACACGTTATCCTTTTGCCTTTGGCAAGCCAATTTTAGGCTTAATAGCTTTATCTAAAATTGAAACAATTCCTCGATACTCACACCCAGAGCATTGGCCAGTTTTTCTATGTTTTTGATCGCGACGTTTCTTTCTCCACGCTCGATTCCACCGATGTACGTACGATCAATCCCTGATTTGAGGGACAGTGCCATCTGAGACATGATTCCACGATCCTGTCGTAATTGGCGTACTCTTTTGTCGAATTTGATGAGCGTATTGCTGTTTTTATGCACGAACTTAGCATACGACCGATGATACTTATAAGGCGACGGACTATGAGTATCATTATTTGTATGGTACGATGGCTGCCGGTTGGGTACTTATAGTCATCAAACTATCTATTAAATCATTAGCTATGGGATGGAGATTCCGGAAATCAATATCGTTGGGTAAGGGGCTTCGCATGAATTTAAGTAAAAGTGGAATTGGTCTCAGCGGCGGCGTTAAGGGCATGCGAGTTGGCGTAAATAGTAAGGGCTCTTATTCAACGCTTGGCATTCCGGGAACTGGTATATATTCCATGACCCGTCATGGTAGTAGCGCCAAGGGTGCTCCGATTTCCAGCGGTAAAGGATGTCTGACTGCTATCTTGGTTTTTGTTGGCATCTGCGTCTTCGTGACGGCTCCACCGTTGGCTCTTGGTATGTTGGCCATCTGGGGAATTTGGTATTATTCTCAAAGTAAAAAACCTGAACAGCAGGCGATAAAGAAACTTGATGCCGCTCGAAAATTTTTCAATCTCGGAGACTACGATGCCGCCATCCCAATTTTACTTGAGGCGAATGCTTTGGATAAATCGAACAAGAATGTACTTCGTATGCTAGGGGGCGCTCTGCATAATGCAGGAAGGTATCAGGAGGCCATATCAGTTCTGTTGGATTTTCTCGTTATTGAGCCAATGGATTTTGATACGCATGTCGTCCTTGCGAACTGTTTCTATCAGACAGAGCAATACAAGCATGCGATCGACGTGCTCCAGAAACTTCCGGATGCTTATGGGGCTACGCCCAAAGTCATTATTCTCCTGGGAGCTAGTTTTGCTGCGCTGAAGCAGTATGACTTGGCGATCAATGTCTTCAAGAAGGGGCCTCTCCAGAAGCGTAACCTGGACGATGACCTCATGGAACTGCATTACAGTTTAGCGTTAATTTACAAGGAGTCAGGGGATCGGGCGAATGCCCTGAAGCACTTCAAGAGAGTGTATGCCGAGAACGTAAGCTATAAAGATGTCGCACAGAATGTTGAGGAGCTGGAGAAGAAGTAGTCTACGTGTTTTCTCCACCTTCTAATTTCTTTTTTGCTTCAAGTTCCGTCATCTCTATCGCCGCATTGAGTTGATTTTGCTCGTCGATGAGATCTTCTAGCGTGCGCTCTTTTATAGGCGTTTTCGATGCAGAAATGTGCTCGAAGACATACTTATTTTCCTTTTTAGCCATGTATCTCTTGTGATTGTACCTTAGTCCAAATTTGATGGCTTCCATATTGCCCTCCTTAATCTTTATCAGGAGGGCGTGCTCAGAGATGTCTCCAATATTCAACCTACCAATTCGTCTTGCGGCGGTGGTATCTTTTTTGAACTTTTTATCGCCCTGGATCCAGCGGTAATATGTCGCCGTGGCCACGCCAACTTTGTGACATGCGGCATACACGTTATCGGACTTTTCCAGCTCCTTGAGGAGTGCCTTTCTGGTTGTTTCGTCTATCATGCTAGTTGATTTTTACGGGCTTTTTACCGGTCTCCATTTCCCAGCGCCTGAGAATCACCTGGGCGTAGGTAGGGGATTTTTCCATGATGTAGCAGCGGCGCTGCATTCTAACCGCGCTGATGAGCGTCGATCCGCTTCCGCCGAATGGTTCGACAATGAGGTCGCCACGCTTTGTGAGAACTTTGATGTAGGGGATGAGGATTTCGGGCGGCTTCGTTCCGAATATGATGCCTTGCCCTGAGGCTTTTTCGTCGTCCGCTTTATAGTCGATGAAATCGGTAGGACAGTTCTTTTTACCTTTCTCGTACGACTCCCAGTGGGCT
>JBAXQP010000389.1 GCA_037131655.1 bacterium
TCATGCTTTACTCTGAAATGGTGTGGCATCTCGTCCGCGTTCTGAGCAGGGAGAGCCCAATAGACAATGTCTCAGAGGACCTCGTCCTCGGACGTCGACTTCGTGCATCCGAGGTGCCCACCGGCTTCTCAAACTATGTAGACCTGACAGCCGAGACTGAAGACCCGGCTTCAATTCTGAAGAGCGACGCGTACGTCGCGTTCCCGATCCTTGATGCAGGAGTGCCTGATCGGCACGCCTTGGAGAAGACCGTGTCCGGACTTCGGCCGGGAAGAACATTCGTACATTGTGCGCAGGGACACGGTCGCACTGGCCTGTTTGCTCTCGCGCTTCTGGCCGCACATGGCCAGATCAAGTCGTTTGAAGAGGGAATGCAGAAGCTCAGAGCCGTTCGACCAAGGCTGGGACTGAACGGAGGCCAAGAGTCCTTCATGAGGCAATACATAGGCGAACAATGCGCTGCACACGTACCTCGTGCCCCTGGCGGGGCACTCGGACTGTGAGCGCAAACGTTAGGCAAAGATAATGAAACCTGATAAACAACTCCCGATTGAAGATCAAATGCTTGGGTTCGTTGACAAAGCCAAGCGACAGCAACTCATTGCCAAGTACAACGTCGATTCGGCCGCCTTCGAGCAATTTGCTTTTACCCGCTCCCAACTCATCGACTTCCTTAGGACGCATCCTCAATACACTGACCAGTATGTTTCGGTTACGCCACCGGTGCTGACGATGCACGACGTCCAGGTACTTGAGCGCCGACGGCACTATCACGTCTATTGGGTCGACCGAGGCCGCAAACGAGACGAGAAAGTCTTTGAAGACCTGTTTGAAGCCCTCAACGCTTACTTTGTCGGAGAAATTCCTGAACCTTAAGAAGATGCACGATTGAGACAAGAGCATCTCACGAAGATCGCCAACGCGAACACGATAGATGAAATTAATGCCTAACCAAGCGATGCATGCCGATGGCGCTACCGCGCCCCGGCCTGATCGCTGACGTTGGCCGAAAAGAGAAAGGAGCAGATCATGAAGATGAAATGGCTGATGATGCTTGTAGCGGCGAGTCTTGCATTCGTTGGGTGTTCGTCTACGGATAAGAAGGTCACCCAGATGCAGCAGAAAGAGGTGGTCGCCATTGCAGAGGCTACGGCCAAAGCGGAGGGCTTTGACTTTACCAAGTATGACATGACGGGATGTCATTACCAGTTCACAAAGCCGGATGGTACGTGGACAGTGTTTTTCCAGATGAAGCCACCGACTCCACCGGGAGCTCACTTCATGGTAACAGTTGTCGATGAGACAAAGAAGGCGACATTGATGAGAGGACAATGAGAGGCCAACCACGGCCTGCTGGGTACGTCGCTAACGCGCCGCCCCAGAGAGCCTGAGCGTTGGCATAATAAATGAAGAAGAATATACTACCAGTATTAACGCTGTGCTTGGCCGTAGGATGCGGTAAGCCTGTTGATTTCTCAAACAATCAGTATAGAGAGTTTTTGTCCGTCCAGGAACTGAAGTCGCAATCACTTCGAAAAATGGGTTTTAGGGTTGATTCTCTCGATACTTACCTGCCTCTTCCCTCCAGCGCAAAAAACATATCTGTGTGCCAAGAGTCTGGAATTGATCTTTCCATTTGGTGGGCATTTGATGTATCCAAAGAGGACCTTCAAGAGATAGAAAAGATATCGAAAGGAAACGATCCATGTCCTTTTTATCCAAATAAACACGACATAACTTTTTGGTTTCCACAGGCCACTTCCATTTCAGGGGTTCACTTAAGGGATGCAATGACATGGATCGGAGTCGATCTTAAAACCAAACGGGTCTACTGCCTAAAATACACAATGTAGGAGAGCCGATCGGGCTAGGGTCGCCCCTTGCTTAACCCTCCAAACTAATCGTACGGGCCAGCCGAGCAGCCGATTAGCCTCCTGCCAACGTTCAGGCAGTCGAAACATTAGCTGGACCGTCAGCAATGCCCCTGCGGCTCCGTTCAACACATTTTATCCAATGCGGCAAGATTACGCTTGTTTGCAAATGGGAGGTGGCATACACTTGCCGCACAGGTATAAATGCTAGGCGTTGGAGGATGATAATGCGGAAGCATATGATAATAGTTTGCCTCGTGGCTTATT
>JBAXQP010000390.1 GCA_037131655.1 bacterium
TATCAAACCTAAGCGCTCCCTCAGGGTCTAGATATATATAAGTGTCGACGACGCATGAATCATCATCTCTTGGCGCAAGTCGAAGCTTCCAAAGGAGACCGCTTCCGTTTCCTGTGATGAGCAGATAACCGAGAGTATGAGAACAAGCCCAGATAATTGGAGATAGAACGATGACCGCAAGTAAAAGAATTGCTGTCAATAACTTTTGAGCCTTTAACATTTTCAGTGCCTTGGTCGGATCATCGACTAAGTCGTACCATTCCCCTCTCAAAGCGCCCCACAAAGCCCCAAACATCGCGAAATAGGTGAGAAGACCATATAAGGTGTAAATATGGAAATCCTCAATAAACATCGGTGGCACCGCTAATATAAACAATAGTGCGCTCAAAATGCCTATTATCGCACCACCCAACCCCCAACATCGCCGCACCTTCGACCCCCATATAAAACACACAAGAGTAAGCAGAACGCTTACTCCCCATAACCCACCAGCCATCGGTTCCCAGTCACCATACGGAGCATTTGCACTCACAGCTGTCAAGTATATATACATGAGGTGCTTGCCAATAGGAAGTCCACAGACTATCGCACTTAATACTAACCATTTTCGCGGTCTGAGGAAAAATAAATGTAGGGCTATCAGGATAGAAGGCACGATAAAAATCCCAATACCTAGAGGTTTTCGAAATTCCAATACCAGGTACGCCAGAGCAATTAATATCGCTACCGACGCAATTATCGAACGTCTTCGGGCAACAACAAGACGCCTTTTGGCTGCATCCACTTCCATAGTTATCACCTCAAGTGATTGACGTTTTGATAGCCTGAACGGTATCAGCGAGCCTTATACTTCGCCCCGAAACTTCGGTTCCAGAACCAGAGTTGCTGGGCGGCGGTTTTGCTTATGAGGGGGTTGTTGACACGAGAGGCGCTTGTCAGCAATTGGCCGGCTTCGGGAGCGTCGACTTTCGATAGTTTCTTCATCGCTTCGACGTTATTAAGACCGCTTTGCACGATTTTCACGATGGCGGGGGATTTACTGTAATAAGTGATCAGCGCCTCTTTTGCGGCCATTTTTACTGTTGGGTCGCCTAAAGCTTGAATTAAGAGGATCACAACTCGATCATCATCTAGCTTGCCAAGCGCAATAACAGCCTCAATACGCGTCTTTGGGTCTTCCTTACTGAATATCAGAGCTTTCAGGAAAGGAACCGCGCGGGTATCCCCCAGGAAGCCAAGCGCGGCGGCGGGGCTTATAAATGACAAACTCTCGAACTTACCAGCAGGTTCATGCCATCGGTCGCGCAAAGCTTGTAGCAGCACAGGCACCGCCTGACGGTCGCCATTTTGACCTAATAGGATCGCTGCCGTATATCGCGCTTCCTTATTCTCAACATGCAACGCAGCGTAAGGGTCCAACTCGATATATTGCTCGATAGCCTCATACCATTGAGCATCTTTCGTTGGCCGTTCAATAATCAGTCGAAGTCCCTCTATATCTTTGGCTTGGATAAGTTCGCTGATATTTGGCGCGCGGCCTATTATCTTTACGCTAAGCGCAACCAACCCAACCGGCACGGCGCTTAATAAAATTACGCTCAAAGCAAGCACAAACGGTGGATGCCATCGGTTTCTCAGCATGAAATACAGACCACTAGTCGCCATCGTTGCGAGGAACCCCATCTGTGCAAAAAGCAGCGGAAGCGCGCTTATTTGACCACTTGAAAACCCCATACAGAAGACACTGCCGATTAGAAAGAAGAACCCCGCAGCGATACTGCTGTGGATGACGGCATATCGCCGGGCATTCTCTCGTCCAAAACATGCGAAAGCAGCTAGCGCCAATATCAACGCCCAAGCCCCAACAAAGACCCAACCCATCGGGTTCAATATCCGAACAGGCTCGAGCTTTATTTGGTCGAGGGGGAGTAAATAGACTTCATAAGGCTTTAAGCCATGACCGACGAACACAAGGCCAAGGTAAGCGGCAACAACAATCTCAGCCACCAGAGAGGCGATAAGGAAGATGCGTAAACGGTAATTGAAGAAGACAAAATAGGCTAACGACAACCCCGGCAGCGTCAACAACGCCACTTTGCCAATTACAGCCCCCGACCAACTTTGGCCGTAATAAAAC
>JBAXQP010000391.1 GCA_037131655.1 bacterium
GTTTGGTTGGTGGCGGTTTGATTGGGGCGGGGGTTGGTGTGGTTTCCTCGGTCTTTTCTTCCGCTTTTTTAGCAGCGCGTTGGGCAGCGACTGTGGCGGATTGTTTGATTGCTTGGTCGATGATAGCCTTGATCGTCGCGTTCTGAATAATGATGCTCTCAAAAGGTGATTCATTGCCACCGAGCATTGCGCCTCGTGATGACTCATCAGGCTTTGTACCTGACAAGATCATGCACAAAACGCCGATTGGCTGGCCTGTAAGAGAGAATACCGGTAGACCAAAATCTCCCATGCTAACGCACCAGCCTTTACGAGGCTTGGTGATCTCACCGTTTATTCTTCCTAATTGAAAGACCGGTGTATAGTCGAACCCTTTTGATAATCGAGATATTTGAGCTACTTGCTGACCGATAGTTGCAGTCGCAGGTGTGCTGAAATCTATCGGAGTAATGATACGCCCTTCGAGGTTTTCTATCTGAAGGAATGCAATCCCAAGAACAGTATCACTAGCCGCTAGAAAGGCATCGTATTCTTTCGTTTCATGCTCGAAGATAACTTTTAGACTTGTCGGGGTAATTTTCATGCTGAACCCCTCTGGGCCGTCACTACCCATATAATCCATATATCGTTTGGCCGATAGGTTCGTATCCGATAGCATAATAAGCCCATCAGAAGTTACAAGAACGCCTTGCATAGTCGAGCGCGCCTCGTTATCTCCAGTTTCTCCTCCTCCTTTATATTCGACCTTTAGCACAGCCTTAATGGTAACTAAAGCAGCCGCTTGCTTTTCGACTAGACTGCGGAGTTGGTCGGATGCTTCATCACAATATGCCGGGATGGCAGCCATCGCAACTAGGGTTCCCAAAATAAATAGGATAACAGAACTTCTTTTCATTTTTAATTGCCTTTCTTTCTTGATTTTTGATCGGTATTCATTATAGATGGTTATTTCCCATCGCCCAATTTTGCCCAATCGGGTTCGATGAAGATGAAATGGGTGCGGTAATCGCGTCGGACAAATATCTGGATCACTTTCGGTTGAGCCTTCATGACTTGCTTAATAACGCTTTCAAATGAAGCGACATTGGTTACTGATTGTCCGTTAATTGAAAGTATCAAATCGTCTGCCTTAAGACCGGACATTTGTGCCCAACCGCCTCGAGTTACCTCGATCGTAAGCAGTCCTTGTTGGTCTTTCGCCCAACGATTTTGGACCTTGTCTATCTCAGTTATCTCGCGAACAGAGAATTCAAACTCCAGGTTTTTGTTGGTCTTTGCATTTGCTATCGCAGTTGGGCTAGCTTCCAAAACAGCTTCCACTTTCATGGGTTTGCCATTTCGTAAAACTGAAAACTCAGCTTTCTCCCCGACAGAAAGTTCTTCGACCATTCGCCGCAAGTCTTCCGAATCTTGTGGGCGTGAAGCCGTCAATTCACTGCCATTAACAGCGGTAATAATGTCCCCAACTTGAAGCCCAGCTTTGCTGACTTCAGACCATGGAAAGACCTGAGTGATTCGAAAACCGGTTGTGCCGGGGATATTCAATACTTGGGCAATTTCCGATGTCACAACCTGCATTTTAAGCCCAAGCCAAGGTTTTGGAAGGTCACCGCCATAGGTATCCGAATTGTCCTTTGGGATTTTTACGACAGTGACGATCTGCTCGCTTTTCCTTAGAAAACTTACTTCGAATTCATTCTTTTTGAGATCGCTGAGCGTTTTTTTGAAAGCGACCATGTTGGGTGTCAGTTTTCCATCAACCGATGTAATAATATCATTCTCAGAAATACGAGGTTGTGCTCCCTCGAATGGGTAGCCCGAACGAACACCCGTAACGATTACTCCTTTGGTCGAACGAAGTTGTCGATTGAGAGCCATCATTTCGGTGATCGTCTGGACCGTTAATCCCATTTTCCTGAATTCCTCTTCATCGCCTGCATCAGGTTTTAGAAGAGAGACAGATACTTTAAGGTTTAGCAGCTTTCCATTTCTTTGAAGGTGGAAATTTGCTGTGCTGCCGACCGGTAGGTCGGCAATTCTCTGATAAAAGAGCGGGACCTGCTCGAAGAAACGTGCGTTTGTCGGGACGTTATGCAAGGAAAGAACAATATCGCCAGGCTTAATC
>JBAXQP010000392.1 GCA_037131655.1 bacterium
CACAAATCCAAGGCCCGACCTTTTCCAACCAACCTAGCCAAACGTTGCGTGCCGCCATATCCTGGAATAACCCCAAGCTTTACTTCTGGCTGTGCAAATTGCGCAGTCTCTGCGGCTATTCGCAAGGTTGCGGCCATCGCAAGCTCACATCCACCCCCAAAAGCAAAACCATTAATGGCCGCAAGCGAGGGTTTTCCTAATGTTTCTAAACTTCGAAACACGGCTTGTCCTCTTTGTGCAAACTCATAACCAGACTGTGCTGAACATTCTGCTAATCGAGTAATATCTGCGCCTGCACAAAATGCTTTTCCTTCACCTGTTATCAATACGCCTTTGATAGCCCTATCTTCTTTAGCTTGAGTTAAAACCAAAGACAACGCAGAGAGTACCTCTTCATTCAAGGCATTTAATTTATCAGGACGATATAACGTAATATACAAAATTCCGTTGCGAGTACTATGTTGTAAAACAGACATGATAAGATCTCCTAAGCATTACTCAATATTATAATCATCATCCAGTACGGATTTTGCCATAATTTCTCGCATGATTTCATTCGTGCCTTCCAAGATTTGATGCACTCGTAAATCACGAAAAACACGTTCGATTTGATAATCACACAAATACCCATATCCCCCATGAATTTGCATGGCTTTATCAGCAATTTGAAACGCAACATCCGTTGCTAGCCGTTTCGCCATTGCACAATGCATTGGCGCATTAGGATGGCCTTTATCTAGCAAATCTGCGGCACGATACACCAACAATCGAGCGGATTCAAAATCAGTCAACATATCTGCAAAATAAAACCTTAATGCCTGCATTTTACTGAGCGATTGTTTAAATTGCTTGCGTTCTTTCATGTAAGCCTGCGTTAACCGCAAACACAACGCCGCACCACCCAAAGAGCAAGCGGCAATATTGATGCGCCCACCATTCAACGCCTGCAGCGCTATTTTAAACCCCATACCCTCTTCACCCACGCGATGAGCTATGGGTACTCGGCAATTGGTAAAATACACCATAGAGGTAGGCTGGTTTCTCCATCCCATTTTTTTCTCCAACACTCCAAAACTCAATCCTGGGGTGTTTTTTTCCACTAAAATACTGGTGATTCCTTTGTGTTTATCCTCACTGGTTCTCACCATGCATAAATACACATCGGATACAGACCCGCCAGAAATAAAGGATTTAGAACCATTGATAACATAATGATCACCGTCTATAACGGCAGTGGTCTTAAGTGACGCAGCATCAGAGCCCGAATCCGGTTCCGTCAAACAATAACTTGCAAAGCGTTCCATAGAGGTTAACTTAGGCCCCCAGTCAGCGCGTAACGAAGGTGGTGCATACTTATCAATAACGGCGGTCACCATATTATGAATAGAAAGATAAGCGGCGGTACTAATACAACCCGCCGCTAATTGTTCAAATATCACAACAGCCGCTAGGCGACTTAAACCCGCACCACCAATATCTGGCTGAGCAATCATGCCCGCCATACCCAAACCTGCCGCCTCACGCAAGGTTTCAATCGGGAAAGTTGCCTTAGCATCCCATAACTCCGCATTAGGCAACAATCGTAATCTTGCGAACTCCGCCGCCATATCTCGACATGCTCGCAGCTCTTCTGATAATTCGAATTGCATAATCTATCCTTCTGTGATTACATACGCTCAGAATGTTTCTTAAGTCCTATGGCTTACAATATGAATCTCGATAAATATTCATACCACTGCATGGACTCCTTTGTAAATGATCTGTGTACATGATTAGCAGTATAAAGATTAGAAAGGATATATATTGTCATCAAAGAAGAATAACATGAAACCGCAAACGCCAGACCATCCCATCACTGCCAAACAAATTTTAAAAGACTACTATGGTTTCGAGACGTTTCGTCATCCTCAAGAAGATATTGTATCGGATCTCGTCTTAGGACAGGATTTACTCGTCCTAATGCCCACTGGTGGTGGAAAATCGTTGTGTTATCAGATCCCCTCTTTACTTCGACCAGGTGTGGGAATTGTTGTATCCCCTTTGATAGCCTTGATGGAAGACCAAGTAACAGCGTTAACCTTGCTTGGAATACGCGCGGCATACTACAACTCTTCGCTC
>JBAXQP010000393.1 GCA_037131655.1 bacterium
TGCGGTATCTCATCATACGGCGTAACATCAATTTCCAAACTAATGGGCGCTAAAGTTACACTAGAACAAATTAAGCAACCGGTTATCAGTGCATTCGAGCATGTCTTTAAGCTGAATTTCGAAGAAATCGTGATAGATGGGTAGGAAATATGAACGAGACTATTAGAGAACAATTTGAGCAGATTGAGGAAGCGTCATTGTCAACTCAAGCAGTGAAAAGCAGGATGAGTAAAGGCCGAATGAGACCGGAAGCTCAGGACCCCATTCGCACTTGTTTTCAGCGTGATCGAGATAGGGTTATTCACTGCAAATCGTTTCGCCGAATGAAAAATAAAACCCAGGTTTTCATCGACCCTGAAGAAGACCATTATCGCACTCGCCTAACTCATACCCTTGAAGTCACTCAGATTGCTCGCACTATCAGCCGCGCACTTAGGCTCAACGAAGACCTGACAGAAGCGATAGCATTGGCGCATGACCTTGGTCATCCCCCTTTTGGCCATGCGGGTGAGCAGGCAATGGATGAAGTAATGAGAGAATTCTCACCCAATGCTCAATTCCATCATGTATTGCAGAGCCTTCGAATTGTCGATTTCCTTGAAAATGAAGGAAAGGGCTTGAACCTGACATTGGAAGTCCGAGAGGGCATTGCTTATCACTCAAAAGGAACCGGCGATTTAGTTGATAACGATAGAGATAAGATGCCTTCAATGGAGGCTGCAGTCGTCCGTGTGGCTGATCGCGTTGCCTATGTCAATCATGACCTGGATGACGCCATCAGGGCAGGTGCGCTTTCACTAAGTGATGTGCCTCAAAATATTATTTCGAGCCTCGGAAAAACTCATAGCGAACGCATTGCAACGATGGCGGGAGATATTATCCGCGCTAGTATGGAGCTATCTAACATAGTTATGAGTGAGGATATCCGATCCAAGATGGATCGACTGAAAGACCTACTATTTGAAAAAGTCTACATTGGTTTCTTGCCGACACAAAGGGATTTGTTGAAAGCAAAAAACCTATTAAAAGCACTTTTTCGTCATTATATGCAGAATCCGGAACAGTTGCCCAATACCTTTCAACCAGTAGGAACAAGCGATGTGTCGTTAATCGAAAATGTTCGAGACTACATAGCGGGTATGACTGATCGATATGCAGTGCAGCGATTCGAGGAACTATTTTTACCGGGAATATAAGGGTAGAAATGCAGGGGAAGGTGTTTAATCGGGTAGAGTATGGGGTATAAACAATTGATGAGGCGAGCTTATACACCTCATCAATTGTTCACATTGGTGTAGAAAAGGTCTTAACCAAGTACTTTTTTAAGCCGGTCGGCAATCATCGGTTTTGGCACAGCGCCGACGATTTGGTCAACAGGCAGACCGTCTTTGAAGAAAAGCAGCATGGGGATGCTTTGAACTCCATATTGCATTGCTAACTGAGGTTCGGAATCGACATCGACCTTGACAACTTTAACCTGGCCGGCAAACTCCTGAGCTATTGCATCAACTGAAGGAGCAACAGCTTTACAGGGGCCGCACCAGATGGCCCAAAAGTCAACAAGTACGGGAATAGGTGATTGTAATACTTCCTTTTCGAAGTCACCTGTAGTCACTGGGATTGCTGTGCTCATATTTTTGAAGGCCTCCTTGATTTTGTTGTCGCGCCATTTTCGAGACTAAAGATACCGCACAGTTCAAATAACTGTCAAGAAGAGATACACTAGTCGATCTCGTGCGTCTATTACTGGAATATGATCAGGTAGAGTTATTATTGTTCGCACGAGAAGGAATCTCTGAATTATATATCGAAATTTAAATCGTATGCTCACAAGGAGGTTGGATTGATGACGCATTATTGGGTTCGGCGAGCAGCGCTCGTAGGGTTAATTGCACTTATAGTGATGAATGGTGTTGATGCTGGCGCAGCCGCTAAAAAGCGTGTTACTAAGGCAAAAGCTAAATCGCAAGTAGGTGAGATTTCACTGATCGGAATTAACCTCTATGACCCTGTTCAAAATGTTATTAAAAAATTCGGAAATCCTGATTCCGTTCGAGGGGTTTACCTTCAATCCTCAGCGCCAAGTGTTACAAGCCAGCAACCAGGAG
>JBAXQP010000394.1 GCA_037131655.1 bacterium
GTTTTCACCCAGACTCTCTGTCTTGGCACTGGCTTGCCGAGATAGCAGCTCAGCCGCCTCAACCACGAGTTAACGATCAAGTGCGAATCCTGTGGGTTGGTCGGATGCTGAATTGGAAGCGGGTTGATTTGTTGATACGGGCTGTGTCGAAAATCTTTAGCGAACCTGCCTTTGGAGGGCTGGATTTAGTAGGGGCTGGCCCTGAAAAAGTGAAACTGCAAAAATTGGCTCAGAAGATAAATTTGATTGATAAGTGTATGTTTCATGAGCCGATGGCTCCCGATAAAGTGCGTGAACTGATGCGTCAATCTGATATCTACGTCCTATCCAGCAATCGAGGCGAAGGCTGGGGTGTGGTAGCAAATGAAGCTATGGCTGAGGGGGCAGTCCTTATAGCTAACGAGCAGGCCGGTGCCGCTCCCGTACTCATCGACCATGGGCGCACTGGTTTTCTATTTGAAGATGATAATGTTGATGCACTAGCAAATATTTTGAAGACACTTCTTGCAAATAAATCACTTCGAGAAATTGTGCGTCAGGCAGCCTGGATGGAAATGCAGACACAGTGGCATCCTCGTGTAGGGGCAGAGCGGTTGGTGAGGTTGAGTCAGGGCCTTCTTGGTCAGGCAGCCATACCTGTTTATCACTATGGGCCATGTTGCCATTGTCCTTAATAATATTCCCGCTGATCATAAGTTAAGCGCAATTTTATATGACGCATACAAAAGTAACAACTCCACTGGCTCTAAGCATCGCCGGAGCGATCATATTCAACCTATCCCCGATCCTCTTCGGTTACGGTATGATGATGAATTTATGCTTTATGGTGTACGGTGGATCCATGATCTACCTATCCGTAAATGATCGGCGTGTCCTCGGTTATGCGACTGTGCTTACGGCCTGTAATCCAGCTAATTCTCTTGCAAATCTGTCATTTTCATTCCTTTTAGCGATTTTAACCATTCTTGCGAATTCTATGGCATTAAAGTCCGTGATTCACGAACTGAACAAAGATCGCTGGTGGCGCCTATTCTTTGCAGCCTTTCTACTGATTATTCTGTCGGTTCCATTTTGGTCTTTTGGCCTAAGATCTTTTATAACGGAGGGGAAACAAGCATTGAGTCGTTTGGGATACTTAGTTGCTTTTTCTCTGGCCGTTGGATTAACCTTCCGCACCTTTCGCGACGGAGTTCGTGCCATGGCTCTGCTTAGCCTGATGTCGTGCTCGATCTTTGCGATATTTTATTTCATAGGGCAAGCGAGTTTAGAAGAAATTAGTGCCGTAGTTGGTGGTGAGGCTATAGGTGTTCAACAATATATTGGGAATATATCGCTGAACTTCGTTCGCACGCAGGTATGTATTCCGATTGCTGTGCTTGCGGCGACAACGTTAACCTTTGGTGTATGCATTGGTCTAAATTGGCGCGCCATACCTTTCTATCTCGCTTCAAGCGTTTGTGTTTATTTGATTCTGAAGTTGGCCAGTACTGGTAGCGCCTTTGCGATGGTTTGCGGTATTGGCGTTATGATTGCAGGTTATTCTTTAGTGCGCCTATCTTCGGGAGGAGGGGGGGGGCGGATAATACTTTTTACATTCATAGGTTTGGCATTGTACATGGCCGTCTTCCAGACAGACACTGCGCTCTTAAAACGCATTGAACTTAAATCCGATCAAGTCGCTACATCAGGTATCGATAGGCAGGTATATTGGGAGAAAGGCATTGGCGAAATCATGAAATCTCCATTTGGGGAGGGGTGGACATGGCGAACAGGGCACAGTGATTGGTTGTTGTTTTTGCTATCATATGGTTGGGCAACAGGCCTTCTCTACATCGCGGCTGCGGGAGCGTTATTCTTTTCAATGTGGCGTGCACTGTTCCGAAACAAGGGCACTAGAGATAACCAGTCTGTCATGCTTCCTCTGGCTGGGTTGGCGGCACTGTCTGTTTATCTTGTTAATGCCAACTTGGATATGCTCTCGGCTAATATAAACTATTATCAGATTGTATGGGCCTTGGTGTTGACCCCGGCAGCCGTGATGATGAACCCGATGCCGTCAAGCAAACCATGTAGACCGATGGTTCGCTAAGTCTGCGCCGATACTG
>JBAXQP010000395.1 GCA_037131655.1 bacterium
ACACTCTTCGCCAGATTGCGGGGTTTGTCTATGGGGAGGTTTTTTTCTTTGGCGATGTAATAGGTTAATAATTGGCCGATAATCGTGGCTAGGATTGCGAAACTGTCATCATCTTTCGCGCTGATCTTGATTTGTTGCTTGAATTCGTTTTCGTTGGAATTGGTGATGGCAATCACCCAGGCGCCGCGGCTTTCGACTTCCTTGGTGTTAGAAACAATATCCTCTTCACCCTCCGGCATGAGGGAGATGACCGGTGTACCATCTTCGATCAAAGCAATCGTGCCATGCTTGAGTTCGCCGCCCATCATCCCCTCTGCATGAATATAAGGGATTTCTTTTAGCTTCAGAGCAATTTCACAAGCAACTGGATACATCACACCGCGGCCAATTAAATAGATATCACTTACGCCCTTCAAGTCCTTGGCAAGCTCCATTATTTTTGGCCGTAGGTCCATTACCTGTTCCATATGGTCGAGAATTCGTTCAAGTCCTGTTTCAAGGCCAAGAGATGAGCATAACTTGATGAGTAATAGGCACTGATTAACAAATGATTTGGTAGCTGCGACACAGACTTCTTGTCCGGCAAGTATCTCAAGATGAAGATCGGTCATTCTCTGAATGGTCGAATAAGGCACGTTTACGATGCTGGCCGTGGGTGCGCCATGAGCTTTGGCGATTTTCATCGCATCAATCACATCCATCGTTTCACCGCTCTGGCTCACCGCAATAACTAAAGTCTTTTCATTAGGCGGAACGTGGTGTTTGAGTTCAGACGCAACCAGTACCTGCGCTTCAATTCCAAGCCTGCGCATAAGATAACTGCCTATCAAAGAAGCGTGGTAGGAGGTACCAGATCCGATAAAGAGAACCCTATCGCACGCCTTGACCATCGCCGCCAACTTATCGAGTTTGTCTTTTTGAGTTGTCTCAAGAGCGCTAAGCAGACGTTGCGCCGCGACAGGCTCATCGAGAATCTCTTTAATCATATAATGCTCATACTGATGCTCTGTCGTCTGTTGCTGCCAATAGAATTGCTTGATTTCTTTTTGAATTGACGACCCTTTCAAATCGAAGAAGGCATAGCCGGTTTCATCTATGATAGCGAACTCATTATCTTCAAAGAATATCGCCTTATTAGTCTTTTCTGAAAAGGCATAAATATCGCTAGCCAGCATCAACGCTTCATCCGTCAAACCCAAAACCAAAGGGGAGTCGCGCTTGAGGGCATAGATTCGGTTTTCGCCTTTGCGCAGTAGTAAGATCGCAAACGTGCCTTTAGCTACTGTAAAAAACTCACAAATTGCTTCGCTGACGGTATTTCCGATCTTTAAAGCTTCTTCGAAGTAATGGGAAATAATTTCGCTATCGGTCTGGCTTGAGAAGGTGTGGCCGAGATTTTCCAGCCCAGCTTTAAGCTCGCGATAGTTTTCAATGATGCCGTTATGAACAATATAAAAAGTGCTGGTACAGTCGCAATGGGGGTGAGCATTTTTTTCTGTAACGCCCCCATGAGTAGCCCATCGAGTGTGGGCAATGACAGCTTTACAGGCATCGAAGGACTTATTAAAAACAATCGGGCCTACCCGTCTTTGAACAACCCCAAGATCAGATGCCCAACCAAATGAATCATAACCTCGATATTCGAGGCGCTTTAGAAACACAAGAGCTTCGGACGAAGGGAACCGTTCTTCACTCACCATTCCGACTATTCCGCACATATTAACTCCTGTTGACATTAAGCCCGTCTTCAGCTTCAACCCCAGTAGTAATTCATAACACCGTTTTCACAGTAATTATTACTATAATATATTTCGGCGAGAAAAGCAAATTAAACTCAGCATTTGTATCTCAATTGCCAATTTGAACAATTCTATCAATAAAAGTTATTTGAATGTCGTTAATTAATAACTTGTTTGCTTCTATGTTCCTGTGAAATTAAGTACAACTCGCTTTTGATTTGGGTTGATTTTTATCATGTTATCCCCCATTTGACAGCAGCCGGTGGAGCAATGAACGAAATATTCGAAACCTTCATGAATAAAGTGCATCACGTTTGGCTCGACGCTTTTTAAGGCAGAATTTTTTTTGGGGCTCCAGGAA
>JBAXQP010000396.1 GCA_037131655.1 bacterium
ATGTGTTCCTGGCTTACATCCTGCCCGACGGTATGATCACCGGGTTGCCGGCTTCCAGTCCTCGTCTTTCGAGTAGGGCAGTGCCTTGCCGTCGAAAACCAGGCGAATGCGGCGCTCACCATGGGAACCCTTGGTCTCTTCGGTGGTTATGGTGAAGTCGATAGCCGACATGATCGCATCGCCGAACCGTTCATTAAACCAGCGCTGGAGTGCTGGGCCATACACCTCGATCGCTTCGTGCAAGCGATAGATCGCACCGCTTTGCCAACGTACCGGGGGGGGAGCCAGGGAGTCCAAAGAGCCGGCTTCCAAGTCGAGTAGTTTTTCAAGGCAGTCCTGAGTAGCTTTCTCCAAAGGCGCCTGACCTGTGAGGATCGCACCAACCCGAACCGGCAGGAGATTACAGGCGATCCCCAGAGCTTCAAGGGTCATCCCCTTTTTGTAAGCCGCCATATTTGCCATATCCAACGCTGGCTTGCGTTTATCGTAACTGTCTTGAGCAAGTGAACCGATGACACTGGTATTCGTATCCATATTTATCCCCTTTTCTGTTTTTGAAAATTAACCATCATTTCGATTTGTGCCCTTGTGGACTGCAGGGCACGGTTGCGTCTGCCGGTTTCCATCTTTCAATAATTAGATGTGTTCCTGGCTTACATCCTGCCCGACGGTATGATCACCGGGTTGCCGGCTTCTTTCGACAAGGACGGCACCTTGCTCGCCTTGACTTGTGAGCAATACCAATACACCGCACCTAATAGTCCGCCACCTACCATGTTGCCCAACGTAGAGGCGATTAGGTTAGTAACATAACCGCTCCATGAAACAGCCGGGTTTACAGCAAGGAAAGCGCCCATTCCAAGAAGAGACATGTTCGCCACACAGTGTTCGAATCCCGAACCAATAAAACCAAACAAACACCACCATATCAAAATCAGTTTTGCAGTATCCTCTTTGGCGCGGACGCTCGTCCAAACAGCGAGACACACAAGGATGTTGCAAAGAATTCCTCGAAGGAATAATTCAAAGAACGGTGCGTTCATCTTGGCAGCGCTCACCGCCGAAATAAAACCGGCCCATGGATCTTTAGAAATAAGACCGGAGTTAACCATCACAAATGCAAGTAACAGCGATCCGAAAAGGTTTCCCAACCAACACACGATCCAGATATACGCGGTATCGAGAACGGTCACCTTTCTTGAAAGATTACCGATAACCATCGTCATGTGATTTCCGGTAACAAGTTCCGAACCGGCGAAGATAACCAGCGACAATGCAATGCCAAACGAAGCCCCCATCAATACCTTTACGGCAGGACTGGAAGCCGCGGCGAACGGCGCACCGATAGAAAAAATCAGTATCATGCCGAAGCCAACATAGGCTCCGGCCAATGCTGATGCTAGAAAATATTTCAAAAATCCACTTTTAAGAAAATTGCTTTTAGCCATAGATGTTTCGGCGAATTTTTCGACAGTTTCTGCGTACATAGATGTTTTCTCCTTTTACTCACACTCTGAATTACAGATATATTATTATGACAATGTAAAAAATGAACAGGGTTCATATTCATTGATATGTTTGAACTGCATTTGAATATTATCAAGCGGTCTCAAAAATAAAAGAGAATTCATATTTACATAAATCTGTACGCAGTGAAGTCTTCTTCACGTCCGTCCATATTCATTAAAATGTTGATTCATCCGACTTTCGTGTGGATCACAGTAGCCGGATATAGGTTGAGACCGCCGCAGTGGAAATGGTCGGCTATCTTGAAATTGTTTGGGTTGCTATAGCCACAGGCGCGTTTCTGGACAGTGGCTATCTTGGAGTTCAGTCCTTCGGCAACGGCATTGGTGATGCGATGAGTGAAGTAGGTCAGTGAATTCGTCGTGTTCTGAAGCGGTCATTGGGCAACGAATATCCTCTACCGGCAACAATCCGCCGCAGTATTGCTGACCTTCCCCACTTGGCAGCCCACCGTCGGCAATGGCCGACGACTTGCCCGTGACCTCACGGCAGGGTAGGTCCGCTCCATTCTGGAACTTGCCGCTGAGGTCTTCTTCCATTTCTAATCCAATAG
>JBAXQP010000397.1 GCA_037131655.1 bacterium
TTTCATGGCCGAATAACTCACTTTCCACCAGTCCCGATGGCAAGGCCGCGCAATTGACTTTGATCAGCGGGTTGTTTTTGCGGTGGCTGGCGGAATGGATGGCGCGAGCAATCAATTCCTTGCCGGTGCCGGATTCACCCTGAATCAATACCGATGCATCGGTCATGGCAACGCGCTGAACCTGATTTAATAACGACTGAAGAGCCGGACTGCGGCCGATAATCTCGTCGAAATTATGCGCCGATTTGATTTCTTCCTGTAAGTAAAGATTCTGCGCTTTGAGTCTGGATTGTTCTTGCTCCAACAGGACCCGTTCGGTAATATCCACAAACATGGTACGCGTATACAACCCACCGGGATCGGGTTTTGACCACCACTGAATCCAGATGGGCTTGCCATTATCCTTGCGACGCAACTCCAGTTCGACACCGGAGGTATCGGTGCCTTTGCCGATGGACGCGAAGGCTTCTTTAACACGACGCTGGGCATCCGGCGTGTCCGGCACTAAAGAAATACCCACCATGCCCGGCACTTGTTCGGGCGTAATGCCCAGTATTTGCCTGGCCGCCCGGTTAGCGCTAATGAACCGGGATTCAACATCCTCGTGTACGTAAGCAATTGGTGCTGCCTCGAACAAATCCCGAAACCGTTCTTCGCTTTGACGAAGCTGATCCACTGCTTGAATCCGTCTGAGTTCTGCAGTTGCACGCGCCGCAAAGATTTTAAAGGTATATAAGAGTTGCGGCTCTTCGGGCATGGGACTGCAATCGAATATCGCCAAATGGCCTAGTACATTGCCCTCAACATCCTGCAACGGCACGCCCAAAAAACTTTCAATTCCTTGTGATTTAGGGAACAGTTTCCAGACTTCTGACGGATAGTGACAGAATTTACCGTATATCACGTCTTTGCACGGTGTCCCTTCCAGTTCCCATTCCTGATTATCGATAATTTTGCCATCCATCCAGAAAGCCAGCGTGCGCACCCGGGTTTTGTCATCGGCAAATTGAGCAATGAAGGCGTTGGCGGCACCGGTGGCAAGACTCAGATTTTTCACCAATAATTGAAAGAAGTCTTCGCCAATGGCTTGTGCGGTGCCTTCTACGATTGCCCGTAATACTGGCAGTTCGGATAACAAAGGTTCTTTAGGGGAATTGTTAGGCATAAGTAGAATTGAAGGTCAGGATAAATGCTCGGATACATCTTACTCTTACCTTGCCACCAAACCAAGCCGCAACTATTGGTGGCTGCCACAATTAATGGTGGAAAATCGACAGATGAAGCATGGCGGCATTATCCGATAGAATTAATCTATCCTCATGAAAAACAGGACTATTTCAAGTAATTGTCGCGAGTGGCACAGTGCTTGCTGTTACCTAATTGTCACAGTTTATTGCTTAACATGTTACCCACTTTCAACCCTTATCAAAGTATTCTTATGAAAAACACCTTCAAACTTACTGCCGTCTCACTGTGTATCGCGTCATGCCTGCCCGCTGTCGGCTTTGCCGATTCCGACCAGGCCAACGAACATGCGAACAAAGCCAATGAAACGGTTTATATCTTTAGCAAATTATTGTTTTTAGGATTAATCAGACCTTCTATGTTTAAAGGATCATTATGAACAAAGTAGCAATCGTAGTTCTTGCGGGAACACAACAGGAAGACAGCATGGGTCGTATAGTCAACGCGCTGATGGCAGTAAAGGAACTTAAAGAAAATAACGATGAGGTACAACTGATTTTTTCAGGTTTAGGAACCACATGGCTGGCCGAAATGTCTCGTCCCGAGCATCAGTTACATGATACTTATCAGGCAATAAAAGAAAATATTGCTGGGGCTTGTGGATTTTGCGCCACGGTTTATGATGCTACTGAGTCAATCAAGGCTTGTGGCATCCCTATTTTGTCGGACTATGGAACGAATATGAGCTTCGTTAAACTCATCAGCAATGGCTTTCAAGTCATTACCTTTTAATTTTTACTAAACCTAAAACGATGAAATCCTATAAACCAACGCATGTCAAGTCCTCAGAAATCACGCCGCGCGCATTATTTGAGGATAGGCGGCGTTTTATGC